>NZ_JAIBFH010000365.1 GCF_019459675.1 Arenimonas sp. | reverse complement strand
CCTCGCTTCCGCGGTGCCGCCGGCACCGTAACCACCCACTTGGGTGAAGAACCAATAAAAAAGGCCCGCCGAAGCGGGCCTTTCATGACAGCGAGGGGCAGGGATCAGCGCGCGGTGCGGGTGCTGTCGCCGCGGCCGCGGCCACCGTCGCCACGCGCGCCGTCACGCGGGCTCTTGGGGCCGGCGTGCGCGTGGCGCTCGCCGGTGCCCACGTGCGGGCGGCGGGCGTGGCGCTGCGGCGGACGCTGGCCGCCGGCCGGGCGGCCCGACGGCGCGTCGTTGCCCATGCGGATCGGGCGCTGCGGCGCGTAGCCTTCCACCACCACCATTTCGATGTCGGCCTTCAGCACGCGCTGGATGGCGCGCAGCAGGCCGCCTTCGTCCGAGGACACCAGCGAAATGGCTTCACCCGAAGCACCGGCGCGGCCAGTGCGGCCGATGCGGTGCACGTAGTCTTCCGCGACCATCGGCAGGTCGAAGTTGATGACCATCGGCAGCAGCGGGATGTCGAGGCCGCGGGCCGCAACGTCCGTGGCGACCAGCACCCGGGCCTTGCCCGACTTGAAGTCGCGCAGGGCCTTCAGGCGCTGGGCCTGGCTCTTGTTGCCGTGGATGGCGACCGAGTTGATGCCGGCGTTGTCCAACTGCTCGGAAAGACGGTTGCAGCCGTGCTTGGTGCGGCCGAACACCAACACCTGGTCCTGGTAACGCTTGGACAGGATTTCCAGCAGCAGGTCGCGCTTGCGGCTGGCGTCCACCGGATGGACGATGTGGGTGACGTTGGTGGCTACGGCGTTGCGCACCGAAACCTGCACTTCCTTGGGGTCGCGCAGGAACTCCATCGCCAGCTTCTTGATGGCGTCTTCGAAGGTGGCCGAGAAC
Organism: Arenimonas sp.; assembly: GCF_019459675.1. GTDB lineage: Bacteria > Pseudomonadota > Gammaproteobacteria > Xanthomonadales > Xanthomonadaceae > Arenimonas. The sequence continues at coordinate 11,903 of NZ_JAIBFH010000365.1, read as the reverse complement.
AGCAGGGTCTGGCGGCGCGACGGGATCTTGGCCATCACGCGCTTGATCGCGGGCAGGAAGCCCATGTCCAGCATGCGGTCGGCCTCGTCCAGCACCAGGATCTCCACGTGCGAGAGGTCCACGCTGCGGCGCTCGAGATGGTCGAGCAGGCGGCCCGGGGTGGCCACCAGGATGTCGACGCCGCGGCGCAGCGCGTCGATCTGCGGCTGCATGCCGGCGCCACCGTAGACGGTGGTGCTGGCCAGGCGCAGGTGCTTGCCGTAGGCGCGCAGGCTGTCGTGCACCTGCACGGCCAGCTCGCGGGTCGGGGTCAGCACGAGGGCGCGCGGCTTGCGCGGGCCGGACTGCGGGCCGGCCTGGGCCAGGCGGTGCAGCAGTGGCAGCGAGAACGCCGCCGTCTTGCCGGTGCCGGTCTGGGCGCCGCCCATCAGGTCGTGGCCGGCCATGACCAGCGGAATCGCTTCGGCCTGGATCGGGGTGGGGTTGGCGTAGCCGAGTTCGGCAAGCGCACGGTTCAGCTCGGGCGCAAGCCCAAGGGTTTCAAAAGACATGGTGGTACTCCGTTGTGTAACCCGGAGCGTTCCCTGAAACCGCGCTGCGAGCTGGTGAAGCTGGTTTTACGGCAGGGCCCAAGTCGGGCCTGACGGGTTTGCGCAGCGAAAGGCGTGCGGAGTGGGGCCAGACGCAGGACGAGCGGACTCGAGACCTGGGTGGCGGGCATACCGGGGGAAAACGGTCAGCCGTGCAGCAAACTGGGCGAAGGGTACGCGAAACCCGCCCGCTGAGCCAGCAATACCTATGGCAGGTGAAGGATCCGTTCAGGCTGGCTAGCATCCGGGTCATGAAAATCACCTTCGAACTCGACGCGGGCGACATTGACCGCTTCCACGATGCGCTGGCTCGCGCCGAGCGCCGCGTGGCCTGCGCGGACGAGTGCGACATCGTGGACGCCGCACGGCATGCTTTGGGCCACCTGCCCATCGCCGCCGCACCGGGCTACATCCGTCGCCAGATCGAGGCCGTGGCCGGCCTGCTGGCGATGGTCGAGGACGACGCCTGGGCGCTGCCGCCGCCCGAGCGCACGCAGGTGCTGCGGCTGCTGGCCTATTTCAGCGATCCCGACGACCTGATCCCGGACGACGTGGAGGTGATAGGACTGTTGGACGACGCGATCATGCTCGAGCTGCTGATGAAGCAGGTCCGGCACGTGGTGGCCGCTTACGCCGAATTCACCGAGGCGCGCGCGGGCTTGCCGGCAGCGGCGGACAGCGCCCAGCGCATCGCCCTGGCCCGCACCGTGGCCCGCTTGCGCGCGCGCCTGCATGCGCGCATGCGGCGCCGGACGGTCCGTGATGCCGTGGCCGGCATCGGCGCTGCCGGGCTGGGGGGCTAGAATCGCCCAGGTGCCGCGCAGCGCGGCGAAGAGGTAACCGCATGAGTGGCGCACAGCGTGAGTTGACCTTCCGCTTCCTGGCCGAGCCCACCGACGTGAACTACGGCGGAAAGGTCCACGGCGGCGTGGTGATGAAGTGGATAGACCAGGTGGGCTACGCCGCCGCCGTCGGCTGGAGCGGCCGCTACAGCGTCACCGTGGCCGTGGGCGGCATCCGCTTCGTGGCGCCCATCCGCACCAGCGACCTGGTGACCGTCACGGCCAAGCTGGTCTACACCGGCACCAGCAGCATGCACTTCGCCATCGACGTACGCGCCCGCGACCCGATGCACGACGGCGGCGACCGCCTGTGCACGCACTGCGTGATCGTGTTCGTGGCGCTGGACGGCGTGGAGGGTAAGCCCGTGGCCGTGCCGGCATGGCGACCGGAAGATCCCGACGACCGGCGCCTGGCCGAATACGCGCTCAAGGTGATGGCCCTGAGCAAGGACATCGAGCAGGCCGTGGCGAGCCTGCGCGAGGCATGATTTCAGCGCAAAGGCTAAGGCGTTGGCTCTGGCTGTGCCTGGCCTACGCGGCGCTCGCGCTGGGCATCATCGGTATCTTCCTGCCGGGCCTGCCCACCACGCCCTTCGTGCTGCTGGCCGCGTACGCTGCGGCCAACGGCTCGCAGAAACTGCATGCCTGGATGTTGGCCCACCGCCTTTACGGCCCGATGATCCGCGACTGGCAGGCCAGCGGCGCGGTCAGCCGCCCGGCCAAGCGCTGGGCCGTCGGCACGATGGCGCTGTGTTCGGTGATCTTCTTCGTCACCGCGCCGCGCTGGTGGATGGCCGCCATCGGCACCGCCATCATGGCCATCGTCGGGATCTGGCTGTGGTCGAGGCCCGAGCCCGGACCGTTGGCCGCCGAAAACAGCGATTAATCAAGCACGCGGCGGGCGCCGGCGTAGTGGTCGCGCCAGTAGGGGCCGTCCACGCGATCCAGGCGGACCGTGCCGCCGGTGCTGGGCGCATGCACGAAGCGGCCTTCGCCGACATAGATGCCGACATGGAAAACACTCTTGCCCTTGCCGAACAGCACCAGGTCGCCCGAGGCAAGCCGGTTGCGCGGCGGCGTGGCGGCCTGGAAGCGGGCGATTTCACCGGTGGTTCGCGGCAGGCTCAGGCTGGCGGCGTCGCGGAATACATAGCCCACCAGGCCGCTGCAGTCGAACCCACCCTCCGGGGTGTTGCCGCCCCAGCGGTACGGCGTGCCCACCAGCCCCAGTGCGCGGATCAGAACGTTGTTGGCGCGGTAGGGATCGGCCGGCGCCACGTCGGTGATGGCCAGGCCCGGGCCGCCGGCCGGTGCGGGCGCGCGCTTGGGAGCTGAAGAACAGGCGCCCAGCGCCATCACCAGCAGCAGCGCCACGCCCCAGGCGCCGGGAACTGGCGCCGGGACGGAACCGCCGGGATAATGCGCGCTCGCTTTCACGGGCCGAGTCTGCCCGATCCCGCCGGTCGCGTCACCGGCCCTTTCCCGGAAACCCCATGAAGATCGAGAAGAACCACGTCGTCCGCTTCCACTACACCGTGTCCGAACCCGGCCAGCCGCCGGTGGAAACGTCCAAGGACCGCGAACCGCTGGCCGTGCTCATCGGGCATGGCAACATCATCCCGGGCCTTGAGAACGCCATGATCGACCACGTCGCCGGCGACAGCTTCGAAGCCACGGTGGAGTCGGACCAGGCCTATGGCGATCGCCAGGAAGGCCTGGTGCAGCGCGTACCGAAGAAGCACTTCCGCGAAGCCCGCCTGCAGCCCGGCCAGCAGGTGGTGCTCAACAGCTCCGCCGGTCCGCGGGCAGTGACGGTGGTGAAGGTGGGCGGCACGGTGGTGGACGTGGATCTCAACCATCCGATGGCCGGCAAGACCCTGCACTTCCAGGTCGAGATCGTCGACGTACGCGCCGCCGAGCAGGTTGAGATCGACCACGGCCACGTTCACGGCGAGGGCGGCACGCAGCACTGACGCGCGAGCCAGCGGTTGGCGACGGCCCGCTTCGGCGGGCCGTTTCGTTGGTGTGCCTGCGTTTGCCTTGCGGCAGCGGGGTGGCTTGACCATGATGGCCCCGTCTTTCCCGGAAACCCGCAACGATGAGCGACGCCGCCCGCATTTCCCCCGTTCCAGCCCAAGAGCGCCTGGTGCTGCTGGACGTGCTGCGCGGCTTCGCGCTGCTGGGCATCTTCCTGATGAACATCGAAGGCATCGTGGCTCCCTTCGAGACCGCCGTTACCGGCATCGATCCGTCCCACACGGGCATCCACTACTGGGTTGATGCGCTGGTGTACGTGCTGGTGCAGGCAAAGTTCTACCCGCTGTTCTCGATGCTGTTCGGCATGGGTTTTGCGCTGATGATGGCCCGCGCCGCCGACGCCGGGCGGCCATTTGCCGGGCTTTACCTTCGGCGCACGCTGGCCCTGTTGGTGTTCGGCCTGCTGCATCTCGCTTTTGTGTGGACCGGCGACATACTCAACACCTACGCCCTGCTGGCCTTCGCGATGCTGCTGCTGTTCCGCGAAACGCCGGTGTCGCGCCTGCCCAAGTGGGGCGTGGGCCTGATGCTGGTGCCGCCGCTGATGCTGGTGCTGGGCGGTGCGGCGATGAGCTTGGCGGCGGGCATCCCCGAAGTCGCCGCGCAGATCGCCAAATCCGAGGCGGAATCGCGCGCCGGCCTGGCCGCCTATCTGCAGGACCAGCAGCTGGCCTATGGCAGCGGTACGTTCATGGAGGCCACGCACCAGCGGCTGCTGGCGATGCCGACCGCACTGGGCGCGCTGCTGATCTACGGCTGGCAGATCCTGGGCCTGTTCCTGCTGGGAAGCTGGTTCGTGCGCAGCGGCGCCATGGCGCGGCCCCTGGACTTCGCCCGGCTGTTCTGGCGCCTGCGGTGGGTAGCGCTGCCGATCGGCCTGGCCATCACACTGGCGTCAGTGCTGCTCAAGCCCACGCTGGACCTGGCCACGATGGACCTGCGCCAAGGCAGCGCCATGGCCCTGCAAATGATGGGTGGCACGTTGATGTGCCTGGGCTACCTGGCCTGGATCGTGCGCGCGATGGATTCGGCGAAGGCGGCGGCGCGCCTGGCCTGGCTGGCGCCTGCGGGGCGCATGGCGCTCACCAACTACCTGGCTCAGTCGGTGGTGTCGGTCTACGTTTTCTACGGCTACGGGCTGGGCTATTTCGGGCAGCTGCCGCGGGCGGGGCAGGTGCTGTACGTGCTGGCGTTCTTCGTCGTGCAGGTGCTGCTGAGCCGGGCCTGGCTGGCGCGCTACCGGTTCGGGCCCATGGAGTGGCTGTGGCGGGCGCTGACCTACCTGCAGCTGCCGCCGATGCGGCGCGGATGAGCCCTGCGGGGCGTGCGGGCGCGAGGGGTAGAATGACGCCATGAGCGACGATGACGCGGAAGTCCTGATACTTGGTGGAGGCGTGATCGGACTGGCGTGCGCGCATTACCTGCTGGCCGAAGGTCGATCGGTGCGCCTGCTGGAGCAGGGCCGGGTGGGCGGCGCCGCGTCACACGGCAACTGCGGCACGCTTACGCCCAGCCATTCGCCGCCGCTGGCGGCGGCGGGCATGGTGGGGCAGGCGCTGCGCTGGATGCTCAGTCCGTCGGCGCCGCTGTACATCAAGCCGCGCTGGGACCCGGCGCTGGCGAAGTGGCTGTTGGCGGTCGCGGGTCGATGCAATGCCCGCGACTGGCGTGCAAGCGGCCTGGCCAAGGGCGCGCTGCTGAACCTCTCTCGCGCCCTCACCGAGGACTTGGTGTTCGGGCAGGACCTGGACTGCGGCTTCCGGGCCAGCGGCTTCCACTACGTGTTCCGCAGCGCCCGTGCGCTGGAGCGGCAGCAGCGCGACCTGCCGCTGCTGGCCGAGATGGGCATCCGTGCCAGCGTGCTGGACGGCGCGGCGCTGGCCGCCGACGAGCCTGCGCTGCGGCCCGGCATGGCCGGCGCCATCCATTTCCCCGGCGACGCCCAGCTGCGTCCCGACCGCTACACCGCCGAACTGGCGCGCGTGGTGCGCGAGGCGGGCGGCGTGATCGAGGAGGGAGTCAGCGTCACCGGGTTTGAAAGCGGCCGCCGCGGCATCGATGCCGTGCTGACCAACGAGGGCCGGCGCACCGGCGGCAAGGTGCTGATGGCCATGGGCGCGTGGTCGCCGCAGTTCGCCCGCAGCCTGGGGCTGGCCATCCCCATCCAGCCGGGCAAGGGCTACTCCATCACCTACGACCGCCCCGCCGTCGCGCCGCGCCGGCCGCTGGTGCTCAAGGAGCGCAGCGTCTGCGTCACGGCCTGGGACGACGGGTTCCGGCTGGGCAGCACGATGGAGTTCAGCGGCTACGACGACCGCCTCAACCGCACGCGGCTGGCGGCGCTGGAACGGGGCGCCGCCGAGTACCTGCACGAGCCTGCGGGCCCGCACAAGCGCGAAGAATGGTGTGGCTGGCGGCCAATGATGGTCGACGACCTGCCGCTGCTGGGGCGTTCGCCGCGGCACAGCAATCTTTGGCTGGCCACCGGCCACGGCATGATGGGCATGGGCATGGCCGCGGGCACCGGCCGGGTGATCGCCGACTTGATGCTGGGCCGCGCGCCGCCGATCGACCCGGCGCCCTACGCGCCCTCCCGTTTCGCCGCGCAGGCCTGAGCGATGGACGTCTTCACCCTGCACCGAGGCACCGCACCGCTGTTGATCAGCCTGCCGCACGATGGCATTGCGTTGCCCGAGGACCTCGCCATCCGCATGACGCCACAAGCGCGCGGCGTGCCCGATACCGACTGGTTCGTCGGCCGCCTTTATGATTTTGCGCGGCAGCTCGGGGCGTCGCTGCTGGTGCCGGTTTACTCGCGCTACGTCGTCGATCTCAACCGGCCTCCCGACGACCTGTCGCTCTATCCGGGCCAGAACACCACCGGCCTGTGCCCGCTGCAGCGATTCACCGGGGAGCCGATCTACCTGCCCGGGCAGGCGCCATCGTCCGCCGAGGTGGCCGATCGCGTAGAGCGCTACTGGCGGCCGTACCACGATGCGCTGGGCGCGGAACTGGCCCGCCTGCGCAGCCTGCATGGGCGGGCGCTGCTGTGGGAGGGCCACTCCATCCGCAGCACGCTGCCGTTCCTGTTCGAAGGCCGGTTGCCCGACCTCAACCTGGGTACGGTGGCCGGCACCAGCTGCGCGCCGGCAATGCAGGGGCGGCTGGAGGCCGTGCTCTCGGCGCAGTCCGAGTACAGCTGGGTGGCGAACGGGCGTTTCAAGGGCGGATACATCACGCGCCACCACGGGCGTCCGGCCGAGGGCGTGGATGCGGTGCAGCTCGAGCTGGCTCAGTCCACCTACATGGATGAAGCCACGGGGCGCTACGACGCCTCGCTTTCGCAGCGGCTGCAGGGCTTGGTGGGGTCTTTGCTGAAGGCCGCGCTGGCCTGACGCGACCGGTGCAATCAGTCCGCTGCCGCCACGCGGGTGCCGGGGCGATGCCGGGGGTCGAAGAAGCAGATCGCTTGCCCCGCTGCGACCTGGCTCCGCTGGTCGCAGCCGGCCTGCGTGGCGGCGCGCGCGTCGAAACCCTGCAGGCCGATGGTGGCCTGGGCGCCCGCGCTGTCGTCCACCGACGCGTACTGCAGCGCAATGGCGTGGCTGGCGTGGTACAGCACCGCCTGGGCGCGCAGCGGCCGGCTGCTGGGGATCGGGTCCACCCGTTCGAAACCGTTCCACTCCACCACGGTGCAGGCTTCCGGCCGACCCCCGGCGCTGGTGCGCGGGCAGTCGGGGAAATAAGCCTGCCGCAGCTCACCGCCGGCGCGCGGGCGCAGGTCGTCGTGGTAGACGTAAATGCGGTTCTGGCTGGCCGAGGCGTTGTCGGCGCGCATCGGCAGGCTGCAGTCGTTGCTGAAGTCGGTGGCGTCTTCCACGGCCAGTGACTCGGCGGCGGCCAGATAGCCGTTGCCCGAAACCACCAGGGCGCTGACGGGTGACTGGTAGAGCTCGAACGGTTCGGCCAGGGACAGCACCGCGCCACCGTCGTCACTGGCCGTATCCGCGCGCACCAGCTTAAGGGTGACCGGCGCGCCGGACTGGGTGAGGTCGATGTAGTCAAAGCCGCAGGCCGCTGACGTCGGGCCATTCAGCACGGTGTAGGCGTAAGGGCGCGATGCGCTGCTGGCCCGCTCGCTGGCCTGCAGGCCCACGGCCAAGGCCGCCGCGATGGCCAGCCCAGCCAGGGTGAGGATGAGGGGCTGCGTAGGGCCGCCCTTGCCTGGGGACATCATGGGTTTCTCGCGGGGCGGCGTTGGGCGTGTGGCATGGGTACTGGCCTTGGCCGCCCGGGTGGGCGTGGGAATCATTGGGAAAAGCCAAAGCAATAATCGTGCCGGGCGGCCAGCGCCTGCAGCGGCGCCCGGTTGGCTGGCTTCAAGCTTTTGTTTTCAAGCGCTTGGCCGGAAACCACGCGGCTTCGGGGTGCCTGGGGCGCCTGCCTGCCGAGGTCGGAAGGTGACGGGGTTGACGTATCGCGACAGGTTTCGCGACCCGCCATCCCGGGCGTGTTTCAGCGCTGTCGTCGGGCGCCGAAGTCCACCCGCTGCGTCTCGCGCACGGCAACGTCCACCGTTCGCCTGTCGGTCACTTCATCGATGAACCAGGGCAGGGGCAGGTTGTCCGGGATGACGGTAACCACGTGTTTGCCCACCGAGACGCGGGTGAACTCGTAGTAGCCGTCGCTGTCGGTGCGCACCGAGTAGCGGCCGTCCAACAGCACCGTGACGTTGGCCGCCGGCTGCTCGGACGCGGCGCGCTGGCCGTCGGCGTTTTCGTCCAGGAAAAGATGGCCGGCGACGGTTCCCACCGCGCCACCCGGCGCGCCGCCCAGCACCGCGCCGACCGTGCCGGCGCGGCGCTGGTAGCGAAGGCTGACGAAGAGCGAGCGGTCGCGCGGGATCTCGATGAAATCGTCCGGGGCCAGCGGATCCAGGATGAAGGGAGATCGCCGCGTGCCGCGGTTTTCATAAAGGCTGCCCACCACCGACCAGTCGCGCGACAGCTGCCAGCTCAGGTTCAAGTTCAGGTCGGTGCCGCGGAACGCATCGGGGCCACTGGCGTCGCTGTAGCGCGCGCTGCCGTCCAGGCTGACGCGGTCACCGAGGTTGAAGCCGCCGATGGCGGCCACGGACGTGGTGTCGGTGGCCGGCTCGCCGTCGTACGACAGTGAGCCATAGCCCAGCGAAAACGACAGCCGGGTGCCCTGGCGCATCGGCAGTGCGTGGTCGATCTTGGCTTCCCAGCTGTTGTTGCTGGCGCCGCCGTTGTCCACCTGGTCAAGCTGCAGGCGCGTCTGGCCCCAGCGGTGGCCGCGCTCGACGAACAGCTGGGTGCTGTAAGCCGTGGAAGCGGCCGATTCACGAACGTACAGGCCGCCACCCAAGCCGGTGCGCGTACTGGCCTGGTAGCGCGCAAAGACATTGGCGTAGCTGCCTTCGAAGCTGTTGCCCGACACCGAGTCGATGCTGTCCAGGCCGACGTTCCAGGTCCATCGCGCGTACGAATAGCCAATGCGGTAGTAGGCGCCCTGGGCGTCGTTGGCGATCGGCAGCGCGCCCCAGGCCAGGCCGGGATCGAGGCGGAACAGGCCGTAGCGGTGGCTGAACCGGCCGCGGTCCGCGGTGGCGTCCAGCCAGCCGCCCGTCGCGTCGCCCAGGTCGCCCGTGCTCGACTGCAGGGTGAGGGTGGCGGCATTGCGCGCGTTGCGCCATCCGGTGGCGGCCAGCAGGGCGCTGGTCTGGCGGTCGTCCAGCAGCACGCCGCCGTCGCCGGCGGGGATCAATCGGCCATCGGTGCTCATGGCAGCCAGGGCGCCGGTCCACTGCGGGGCCCATTGCCACTGCATGCCCGCCGTGCCGACATTGCCATCGGCCAGGTCGAAGCCGACCACGCGCGCGCCGTCGAAGACGCCGCCGCGCCCGTATCCGCCCATCAGCTGTAGGCCGCTGCCCTCCCGGCGCCAATCGGTACTGGCGCCCGCGAACGGCACGCTGGGCAGGATGAAGCGGTACTGGTCGCGCAGAAGCGAGGGCAGCGCGGTGTTCTGCACGCCCAGGCCGTTGTCGCCGCGCCAGCCGCCGTCGAGATACAGGCCACGCTGCCACAGCGTGGCGTTGCCGCCCCAGGCCTGGTCGCCAGTGCGCTGGCGGTCCGAGTGCAGCAGGGTGGCGTCAAGCGAAAACGCGCCCAGGTCGGTCGTTTCCCAGAAGCCACCCAGCGCCAGGCCCTGTTCGTTGAAGCTTTCCCCGCCCCGGTCGGTGCGGCTCAGCAGCAGCTGCACATCGATGGATCGGGGCAGGCCGCTGGTGTCCACGGCGGCATCTTCGTCGGGCGGCAGTTCCTGCAGGCTGCCGGCGTCGATCACGCGGTCCTGGTAAGGCGCGGGCTCGCCGTCCACGGTCGCCGGTGCATCGGCCTGCGCCGAGGCCTGTCCCACGAGCACGGCGCATAGACCGATGGCCCAGGCCAGCGGGTGGCGCGCCAGCGTTGCGGTCATTTGGCTACTTCGGCGTCGATATCGAGGCGCAGCGGCGGCGCCTCCAGCCGGCCCTTGATGCGCAGCGGGAAGACCAGCACCGGCTCGGCGGCGTTGGGACCGTCGCCCAGCGGCAGCAGGGCGATCTCCCGCGTGGCGCCGGGCAGGATGGGGTCGGCCGATGGCGACACGGTGATGCGCTTGCCGTTGCCGTCGATGGCGTCGAGGAAGCCGCCGAGCCGGGCGTGGGCATTGCCTGAATTACGGACGCTCACCAGGGGCAGGTCGCGGCCGTTGACGCTGGCCACCCGGGTGCCCAGGTAAGTGAGCACCGGCGCACCGTCGCCAATGGTGAGGTAGACGATGACGCCGATGCGGCCCGCCACCTGCAGGCCGCCCTCGGGCAGCGCCGTGGGGTCGCCTTCGATCATGATGGCGAAACGGCATTGACCTGAAGGTGCGTCGGCGGGCACGGCCACTTCGAAGCGATAGCGGCGGCGGCCATTGGCCGGGACCTGTATCTGCGCGGCCTCGATGCCGACCCAGGGCCGGCAGCTGCCGGGGGCCAGTTCGTAGGCGAACGCCGCCGTGCCGTCGGCGTCAAGCGACCAGTCGGCGGTACGGAAATTGAAGCGGGCGGCCTGGTCGGAGTCGTTGGTGATTTCCAGCACGTTGCGGAAGGTCGTGCCGGCCTTGGCGCTTTCTTCAAAGCGGGGCGGCGAAACCTGCGCGGCGAAGCCCTGCGCGGCCGCGCCTGAGGCGACCAGCAGACCGAGCAGGACCAGCAGTGCGCGCGGGTACAGGTGCATCAAGGGGACTCCAGTTCGATCTCGAACGAGAAGGTGATTTGCGAATAGTCGGGCATCCGGTCGCCGTCAGCGCGCAGGGTGAGCTGCAGCGTGTCTTCCAGGCGGTCGGTGAGGACGGTGCCGGAGTAGACCAGGGTGCGTTCACCGTCGCGCAGGATGCCGGGCTGCAGCACGCCGCGGCTGGTCCAAGTGGCCTGGATCGGGCCGGCGGGCTGGGGCGGCAGCTTCTTGTAGATGCGGGCGTTGCGACCCACCCACGGCGACACATCCAGGCGCACCAGCACGGTCAGTTGGCCGGTCATGCCCGAGGACTGCCCGCGCTGGGGAATCACCGAGTCCCACTTCATGCGCACGTTGCCGCCCAGCACCTGGCTGGCGGAATCGTCCACCGGGTAAGTCTGGGCAAAAGCGGTGGGTGCCGCGGCCAGCAGCAGCGCCAAGGCAAGCAGGCGCGACCGCCGGGTCATGGTGCGGTGATCGTGTAGGTGACGCGGTTGGTGTAGGTGCCTGCGCCCACGACGTCGGCATTGGCGTAGCTGAAGGAGAAACAGCTCTCGTTCCACGAATTGCGGCCAAAGCTGGCCACGGCCTGGCCGGTACCGGTGAAGCTGCCGCTGGCGAAGGGCTGGCCCGGGCCGTCGCCGTTGCCGCTGCTGGTCCAGCTGATCTGCGACATCGCAATGGTGTCGCCGGCGGCATTGGTAAGGTTGGCCGCGTAGTTGGCGCGCACCGTGGCCGTGGCCGCGGCAGCATCGGCCGGCAGGCGCATGAAGGCGCCGATGTACACCTGGCCGGCGTTGCAAAAAGCGAAGTTGTCCAACTGGCTGACCAGGTTGCCGTTGCCGCTCATCGCCTGGGGAACGCCAGTTCCCACGGCGTTGGCGTTCAATGTCACTGACACGGTGTTGACCGTGGTGACGTTGGTGGGCGTGCCGCCGGCAGAGTACCGGCCGCCGCCGCCCGACATGCCGCCGGTGCCGACGCGAAGATAGACGGCGCGTGTGCCGGAGTTGATGCCCACCGTGTAGGCGCTGACGCAGGCCGGGAAAAACGCAGTGGCCAGCAGGAACAGGCCTCCTGCGGTTTTCCGGGCATGGGTCATGGCGAACTCCTTGGGGGGGGGCGGGGGGGGGGGGGGGGCGGGG
>NZ_JAIBFH010000359.1 GCF_019459675.1 Arenimonas sp. | reverse complement strand
AACCCACCAAAAACCACACACGCCGGGGCCGGGGCGGGCCCGTTTTCCTGGGTCTGAACCGCCGTTTTACGCTTACCAGATGGCGATCTTGGCGTCGCCCGAGCGCACCATCGGGTCACCGGCCTTGCAGTCGAAGGCCTGCGCGTACGCCGGCATGTTCGACGGCGCGCCGATGGCACGGAAGTTGGCGGGGGCGTGCGAGTCGGTGGTCAGGCGCACCTTGAGCTCTTCGGGCTTGAAGTTGCGACGCCACACGGTGGCCCAGTTCATGAAGAAGCGCTGGTCCGGGCCGTAGCCGTCGATCTCGGCCACGCGCTTGTTGGTGAGCTCACGCTGCAGGGCGTCGTAGGCCACGGCCAGGCCGCCCAGGTCGGCGATGTTCTCGCCCAGGGTCAGCTTGCCGTTCACGTGCAGGCCTTCGATGGACTCGTAGCCGTTGAACTGTTCCACCAGCTGGCTGGTGCGCTGTTCAAAGCCGGTCTTGTCCTTGTCGCTCCACCAGTTGGCGAAGTTGCCCTTGGCGTCGAAGCGGCTGCCCTGGTCGTCGTAGCCGTGGATCATTTCGTGGCCGATCACCGCGCCGATGCCGCCGTAGTTGAGCGCGTCGTCGGCGTTGGCGTCGAAGAACGGCGGCTGCAGGATGGCGGCCGGGAATACGATCTCGTTGGCCAGCGGGTTGTAGTACGCGTTCACCGTCTGCGGGCTCATGCCCCATTCGGTCTTGTCCACCGGCTGGCCGATCTTGGCCAGGTTGAACTTGTAGTTGAACTCGTTGGTGGCCATCAGGTTGCCCACGAAGCTGGTGCGGTCGGTCTGCAGGCCGCTCCAGTCGCGCCACTTGTCCGGGTAGCCGATCTTGGGGGTGAAGGCGGCCCACTTCTCCAGCGCCTTTTCCTTGGTTTCCGCGCCCATCCACTCAAGGCCCTCGATGCGCACCTTCAGCGCCTCGCCCAGGTTCGTCACCAGGGTCTGCATGCGCTCCTTGGCCTCGGGCGAGAACGCCACCTCGACGTATTCCTTGCCCAGCGCTTCGCCCATCTGGCCGTTGATGGTGTTGAGCACGCGCTTCCAGCGCGGCTGCATTTCCTGCTGGCCGCGCAGGGTCTTGCCGTAGAAGTTGAAGTTCTCCTGGGCAAAGGCGTCGGCCAGGAAGGGCGCGGCGTTGTCGATGGTCTGCACGCGCAGGTAGGCCTGCCAGGTAGCGGCCGGCACGTCGGCCAGCATGGCGTTCACTTCCTTGTGGAAGTCGGGCTGGGCCAGCGAGAACATGTCCGGCCGGGCCAGGCCCTGCGCCTCGAAGAACGACGACCACTTGAAGTTCGGGGTCAGTGCGTCGGCGTCGTCGATGCTCACCGGGTTGTAGTAAAGCGACACGTCGCGCGAGAGCTGTTCGCTGGACATCGACGCCTTGGCCAGGCGCGTCTCGAAGGCCATCACGTCGGCGGCCTGCGCAGCGGCGGTGGCGTCGTCGGCGCCGGCCAGCTTGAGCGTGCTGGCCAGATGGGCGACGTAAGCGACGCGGATGTCGGCGTGTTTGTCGTCGGAGTAATACGTGGTGTCGGGCAGGCCCAGGCCGGCCTGGCCGGCATAGGCGATGTTGAGGGTGGAGTTCTTGAAGTCCGGGCTCGGGCCGAAGCCGAACACGTAGGACTGGCCCTTGGCATAGCTCTTCATCAGGAAGGCGGCGATGGCCTCGCCCGAATCAAGTGCGGCGATTTCGTCGAGCATCGGCTGGATCGGCGCCAGGCCGGCGGCGTTGATCGCCGTCTCGTCCATGCCGGTGGCCCAGACGTCGCCGATCAGCTTCTGCGTGCCCGAGGCGTCGGTCTTGGCGGCGAGGCTGGTGACCAGGGCCTGCTGGATTTCCAGCGAGCGCTCGGCCAGCAGCTCGAAGCTGCCCCAGGTGGTGCGGTCGGCCGGCACCGGGTTGGCGGCAAGCCACTTGCCGTTGACGAAGCCGTTGAGGTCGGTGCAGGCGCTGATGCCGGCGTCGAGGTCGGACGACTGGAAGGCGATGATGGGCGTCTTCAGCGCCGCCAGGTCGACCACCGGCTGGGCGGCTTCAGGCGCAGCGGCGGTTTCCACCGGCGCTCCGGTCGTCTGGCAGGCGGCGAGGGCCACCGTGACCGCAAGGGCGAGGGCGAGGGGTTTGAGGGAAGCAAGGGTCACGTAAGGCTCCAGGCCCGGGTGGGCTAGAAAGGTGCGGAAAGGGGGGCCGTCGACATCGCGGCGGGCGCCCGATTCTGGACCTTCCCCCGCCCGGGGACATAGGTCGAAGGTCACGCCTTCGCCGCGACGCCGGCGCCAGCGCTTGGGAGGCGGGCAAAAAAAAAGGC
>NZ_JAIBFH010000320.1 GCF_019459675.1 Arenimonas sp. | reverse complement strand
GGCCCGGGGGGGTGCGGGGCCCATTACACCCACCGCCGCGTGCACCCAGGGGCCCAATCCCTCCCGCGCCAGGGCGCACGCCGCCAGCGCGGCGACGTTGGCCTGCCACTGAAGCGATCCCCACTTTACCGGCGACGTCTCCGGCCCGGCCTGCCCGAGCACCAGCAGCGCCGCGCATTCGGGGCGCGCAGCGGCGGCGGCGTCCTCCAGGCTCTCGGTGGCCAGCCACAGATCAACTTCCATCGCGTCCGCGTCGGCCAGCGTGTAAAGCTCCGAGAAGTGCCCGCCTTCAAGCAGGGTGCGCAGCGCCGCTCCATCGGCGTTTGCGCTGATGCCGATGCGCAGCGGCCATTGCAGCATCTGCTGGAAAGAACCCGGACCCTCGAACGCCACCGCTGCGACCTGCGGCTCTGCCGTCAGGCAGGTGATCCACTCGGTGATGGACGCGTCCCGGCCGTGTGTCTCGATCAGCGCCACCAAGTCGCCGTCGAGCGAAAGCGCGTCCCAAAGTGCGGTGAAAGTTGGGTCCCCAGGCGCAGGCTTCACATCGGTGAAGCCGTGTTCCATCAGTTCGGGCGACAGCCGCAGCGTGTGGGTGGGGTGGGCCGCGCCGGGGGCAGTCGTTCCAAGATGCTGCATCCACTCGTCGCGCACCTCGATGGCATCCACCGTGCCGTGGGCCTTCGCCCGCGCCCAGGCAACGGGCACCGCCGCGGACAGGATCAGGTAGCGCGCGCGCTGCTGGCGCAGGCTGATGGATTGAATGGCTGACATGCGCTTCCCCGGGGCAGCGGTTGCCGCTCCTATGGCAGCAAACGCAAAACCGGCCGGGGACAGGGCAAGCGGCCGGCGGCTAGCGCCGGCGCATGTGCCGGCGGCGCTCCAGCGTGACCAGGACGATGAGCAGCGAGAACACGCCGGCCATCGCCAGCAGGGTGTTGCCGCTCCACTGCGCGTGGCGCGCCCACACCAGCAGGCTGATGTAGGTGGACATCAGGGCGGCGTACAGCCAGCCGTTGTGTTTGATGGCGCGGCGCGCGGCGTCGGACTTGGCGCGGCGCAGGTAGTAGCGCGTTTCCAGCCACACCGCGCCCACTACCAGGCCGATGGCGGCTGCGAAGGCACCCAAGGCGGCCAGCAGTGACTTCCCGCCCAGGCCGAGCTTGCTCGCCCCCAGCCCCAGCCCCGCCGCCACCGCCGGCGCGGGCGACATGCCGGCCACCGCCAGGCCCAATGCCGCAGTGAAGGCCACGCCCGGTGCGCTGCTGCGGGCGGTGTCGGCGAAGCGCCGCAGCCACTCCTCGCGCAGGCTGTCGCGGCCGCGCTGCAGGCGCTTGCGCACGGCGGCGTCCGTGATGCCAAGCAGCGCCGCCACCTCGCGCGTGTCTTCGCCTTCGCGGTAGTACAGCAGCAGAACGTCGCGGCTGGTTTCGGGAATCTCGTCGAGCGCTTCGGCCAGCTGGCGCGCGTCTTCATCGCTGACGAACTGCTCGGCCGGGCCGCGCTGCGGCGACACCGCGAGCGTGGCCAGCGTGTCCAGCGGATCGGTCGGCGTTTCGCGATAGCGCTGCGCCCGCACGTGGTCGATGGCGCGGTTGCGCGCGACCTGGCGCAGCCAGGGCAGGAAGCTCTGCGGGTTGCCCAGCTGGCCAATGCGCTGCCAGGCGGTGAGGAAGGTTTCCTGCGCGATGTCTTCGCTGGTGTGCACGTCGCGCGTGACCGCCAGCGCCACGCTGGCCACCATGCGCTGGGTGGCGCCGACCAGCCGGCCATAGGCCTGGGTGTCGCCGCGCTGGGCGGCGGGCAGGTCGCGGGCGATCAGGCTTTCGAGGAGGTCGGGGGTCATGGCGGCGCTCGGGTGGGAGTTACCCGTAACAACGAGTGAGCGCGCGAAGTGTGACATGGGGCGCGGCCCCGACCGGGCCTGGTTCTGGAAGTCCTGCGGGGGCGGCGCTAGGGCCCGCGGCCGTGCGGCGCATCCAGGTCCTGGATCGGCCCCAGCGGCACCAGGCCCGTGGGGTTGATGGTGTCGTGGCTTTCGTAATAGTGGTGCTTGATGTGCTGGAAGTTGACGGTTTCGGCCACGCCGGGCACCTGGTACAGCTCGCGCAGGAAACCCGACAGGTTCGGGTAGTCCACGATGCGGCGCAGGTTGCACTTGAAGTGGCCCACGTACACCGGGTCGAAGCGCAGCAGGGTGGTGAACAGGCGCCAGTCGGCTTCGGTCAGGTGGTCGCCGCACAGGTAGCGGGTTCGCGACAGGCGCTGTTCCAGCCAGTCCAGCGTTTCGAACAGGGGCACCACGGCCTCTTCGTAGGCCGCCTGCTTCGTGGCGAAGCCGGCCTTGTACACGCCGTTGTTCACGTGGTCGTAAACGCGTGAGTTCACTTCGTCTATCTGCGCTCGCAGTGACTGCGGGTAGTAGTCGCCCGGCGTGGCGCCGATGTCGTCGAACGCGCTGTTGAACATGCGGATGATGTCGGCCGATTCATTGCTGACGATGGTGGCGCGATCGCGGTCCCACAGCACGGGCACCACGACGCGGCCGGAGTAATCCGGGTCGGCGGCCAGGTAGACCTCGTACAGGCGCTGCGCTTGGTTCACCGAATCGGGCACCACGCCGGGGCCGGGCGCGAAGTTCCAGCCTTCCCTGGCCATCAGCCAGTTCACCACCGACAGGCTGATGTGCGACTCCAGGCCCTTCAGCCGGCGGAAGATCAGCGTGCGGTGCGCCCAGGGGCAGGCCAGCGAGACGTAAAGGTGGTACCGACCGGATTCGGCCTTGAAGCCGCCCTTGCCGTCCGGGCCGGGCGAGCCGTCGGGCGTTACCCAGTTGCGGAACTGCGATTCGGAGCGCTTGAAGCGGCC
The DNA here is from genome assembly GCF_019459675.1 of Arenimonas sp. Classification (GTDB taxonomy): domain Bacteria; phylum Pseudomonadota; class Gammaproteobacteria; order Xanthomonadales; family Xanthomonadaceae; genus Arenimonas. The sequence continues at coordinate 9,570 of NZ_JAIBFH010000320.1, read as the reverse complement.
CTGGTTGCTTTCCGTGTCGTAGCCCTTGTCGGTCCACTTGCCGTCGACCAGCATGCCCATGGTGTGCTCCCGCGTGTGTGCCCGAGGTAGGTTGAACCTAACGCAGGCTCTCCCAACCTCGCGTGACCGGGGGCCGCCGCCTTGGGCCAGTCGATCAGGCCGCTACGTCCACGTACTGCACCTGCACCACGGGCGGGGGGATGGGGTCGTCCTCTTCGCGTATGACTGACCTGCACCCAGCCGTCCCGCTTGAGCAGGGTCAGAGCCTCCCTTGCCTTCGGGGCATGCGGCGACTCCGCGGTGGGCGTTGATGGCAGCGGCCGGTACCGCTCGCCTGTTACGTTGGCCCAAGGAACCTCAGGGAAACCTCCTATGCCCACCCTCCTCCGCGCCAGCCTTCCCCTCGCCCTGCTGCTGGCCAGCGCGCCGCTGCACGCCGCCGATACCAGCACCGACCCCGCGCTGGAAGCCCGCATCACCGCCATGGGTAAGGTGGGCAGCGCCAGCGCGCCGCAGTATTCGCCCGACGGCACGCAGATCGCGTACATCACCACGATCAGCGGCTCGCCCCAGGCCTGGATGATTCCGGCCGGCGGCGGCTACCCGCGGCAGGTGACCAACGGCAGCGACCCGGTGTCGGGCCTGCGCTGGTCGCCCGACGGCAAGCTGGCGTATGCGGTGTCGCCGGGCGGTGGCTACAACGCGCAGCTGTTCCTGAGCAGCCCCGACGGCGTGCAGGTAACGCGCATGAACGAAGGTGAGTCCAACACCTTCCCCGGCGATTTCGCCGACGGCTTCCGCTACCACTTCCGCAGCAACGCCCGCGATCCGGCCGTCACCGATATCTGGGTGTACGACACCAGCGCCGGCGAAGCCCGGATCATGATCGAGATGGACGGCCTGGGCGGCCTGGACGACCTGGTGTGGAACCGCGCCCTGGTCAACCGCCTGGTGACCCGCGGCGACAGCAACCTTTGGGTGGACGAACTCGCCGACGCCACCGGCAAGAAGACCCTGCTGACCCCGCACGAAGGCACCGCCGAAAGCTTCGGCGAGTTCGGCAAGGACACCAACACCGTTTACCTGGCCCACAACGTCAACCGCGACCGCATGGTGTTCGCGAAGGTGACGGTGGACCCGGAAAAAGGCGCCTCGCCCCTGCAGACCCTGGCCGAGCGCGACGACGCTGAACTGGCCGACTTCAAGCTCAACGACGCCAAGACCCAAGCCCTGCTGGTGTGGAACGTAGGCGGCAAGAACGAACTTGAGCTAATTGACATGGCCACGGGCGATCGCCGCGAACTGCCCGACGCCCCGGCCGAACTGATCAGCGGCCCCGACTACGCGCCCGACGGCCGCCGCATCGTGATGGCCGTCAGCGGCTCCACCGCCCCGGCCGACCTGTGGCAGCTGGACCTCGCCACCGAGCAATACACCCGCCTGACCTTCAGCCCCAGCCCCGGCGTGGACCTGAGCCAATTGATCCGCCCGGAGCTGCGCACCTTCAAAGCCCACGACGGCCTGGAACTCTCGGGCTGGCTGTACCTGCCCAAAGGCTTCAAAGCCCCTGGCCCCGTAGTGCTGAGCTTCCACGGCGGCCCCGAAGGGCAAGAGCAGCCCGCCTTCCGCGCCGACTACCAGGCCCTGCTGGCCAGCGGCATCGCCGTGTTCGCGCCCAACATCCGCGGCAGCTCGGGCTTCGGCAAAGAGTTCATGAGCCTGGACAACCACGAAGGCCGCTTCGACGCCAACAGGGACATCAAGGCCACGGCGGACTTCCTGATCAACGAAGGCATCGGCGCCAAAGGCCGCCTGGGAATCATGGGCGGCAGCTACGGCGGCTACGTGGTGATGGTGGCCGTCACCGACTACCCCGAAACGTTCGCTGCCGGTGCCAACCTGTTCGGCATGGTGAACTTCGAGACCTTCTTCGCGCAGAGCACGCCGTGGATGGGCGCCATCAGCACCGGCGAATACGGCGATCCGAAGACGCAGCTGCAGCTGCTGCGCGACCTCTCGCCCATCCACAAGCTGGACCGGGTGGTGACGCCGCTGCTGGTGATGCACGGGGCAAATGACACGAACGTGCCGGTGGTGGAGGCAGAGCAGGTCGTGGGCACGCTGAAGAAGCGCGGGGTGGCCGTGGAGTACGTGCTGTTCCCGGACGAGGGGCATGGCTGGCGAAAGCAGGGGAATCGCGTGCGGTCGACACTGGAGCTGGCGCGGTTCTTCGGCAAGCACCTGTAACGACACCGCTGGCGCGCCCTCTCCCTAAGCTCCACGGGACGCGGCGGCGGGGCAAGATATGCCATCCCCACCCCCGGAGCGCCCGATGACCGACCCGTACAACTCAAGCCAGTTCACCGCCACTGCGCCGCCTCTCGACCGGACGATGGTCACCACGGCTCTGGAGCTTCCAGGCTTCCGCGTGGTCCGCAGCCTCGGCGTGGTGCGCGGCATCGTGGTGCGCTCGCGGTCGATCGTCGGCAACTTCGTCGGCGGCATACAGACACTGTTCGGCGGCAACATCACGATCTACACGCAGCTGTGCGAACAGGCACGCCAGGAAACCTACAGCGACATGGTGGCGGACGCGCGCCGCCTGGGTGGAAACGCGATCATCGGCATGCGCTACGACGCCACCGAGTTGATGGCGGGGCTGACGGAAGTATTGTGTTACGGGACGGCGGTGGTGGTCATGCCCGAACCGTCCTCGGCCTGATTCACGCCGGACGCGATTCGGGCGATCGCGCCAGGTCGATCGGGCGCACCTGAAAGGAGGTGCGCCCGCTCAGGCTGTAAACCGCCCGGAGAATTTCGTGCACGCGGTTTACGCCATTCATCAGACTCTGACACTCATCAATGGGATGCCGGATTAGCTCTCTCGGCATCAATCTTGTATTGCTTCAGCGCCCGCGCCACATCCTTGGCGTTCATTTTTCCTTCGGCGGCCAGGGCCGCAATCGCCGCATGGGCGATGTAATAGCGGTCAACTTCAAAGAATCGACGCAGGTTCGCGCGGGTGTCGGACCGACCAAAGCCATCCGTGCCCAGAACGGTGTAGGGCATCGGCACGAACGCCCGGATCTGATCCGCGAACGCCCGCACATAGTCGGTAGCCGCAATCGCAGGCCCCTGCCGCCCTTCCAGGCACGCGGTGACATAAGCCTTCTGCGGCGTCTTTGCCTCGGGATGGAAGCGATTGAAGCTCTCCACCTCGAACCCGTCGCGCCGCAGCTCGGTGAAGCTCGGGCAGCTCCAGATGTCGGCGCTCACGCCGAAGTCCTTGTCCAGCAGCTCCGCCGCGGCGATGGCTTCGCGCAGGATGGTGCCGCTGCCCAGCAGCTGCACGCGCAGTTCGCCCTTCTTGGGCTTGCCGGCGTCCTTCAGCAGGTACATGCCCTTTAGGATGCCTTCGGCCGCGCCTTCGGGCATGTCGGGGTGCGGGTAGTTTTCGTTCATCAAGGTCAGGTAGTAATACTCGTCCACCTGGTCTTCCAGCATGCGCTTCATGCCGTGCTGCAGGATCACCGCCACTTCGAAGCCGAAGGTGGGGTCGTAGGCCTTGCAGTTCGGGATGGCGCCGGCCAGCAAATGCGAATGGCCGTCTTCGTGCTGCAGGCCTTCACCGTTGAGCGTGGTGCGGCCGGCGGTGGCGCCCAGCAGGAAGCCGCGCGAACGCATGTCGGCCGCCTGCCAGGCGCTGTCGCCGATGCGCTGGAAGCCGAACATGCTGTAGTAGATGTAGAAGGGCAGCATCGGCTGGTCGGAGCTGGAATAGCTGGTGGCCGCGGCCATCCAGCTGCTGAAGGCGCCGGCTTCGGTGATGCCCTCTTCCAGCACCTGGCCGGTTTTGTCTTCGCGGTAGTACATCAGCTGGTCGGCGTCCACCGGCTTGTACTTCTGGCCGTCGCGGGCGTAGATGCCGATCTGGCGGAACAGGCCTTCCATGCCGAAGGTGCGCGCTTCGTCGGCCACGATCGGCACCACGCGCGGGCCCACCTGCTTGTCGCGCAGCACGATGTTCAGGCACTGCACGAAGCTCATGGTGGTGGAGTTCTCGCGCTCGCCGGAGCTCTTCAACAGCCGGTCGAACACCTCCAGCTTCGGCGCCACCAGCTCCACGCTGGTCTTGGCGCGGCGCTGCGGCAGGTAGCCGCCCAGCTTTTCGCGGCGCGACTTGAGGTATTCCACTTCCGGCGATTTCTCGCCCGGGTGGTAGAACGGCACGTCGGCCAGCTTGTCGTCGCTGATGGGAATCTGGAAGCGGTCGCGGAACGCTTTCACCGCGCTGTCGTCCAGCTTCTTGGTCTGGTGCGTGGGGTTCAGGCTTTCGCCCCAGCTGCCCATGCCGTAGCCCTTCACGGTCTTGGCCAGGATGACGGTGGGCTGGCCCACGTGGTTCACGGCGCTGTGGTACGCGGCGTACACCTTGTGCGGGTCGTGGCCGCCGCGGTTGAGGCGGGCGATGTCCTGGTCGCTGAGGTTGCTGACCAGGTTGCGGGTGGTTTCGTACTTGCCGAAGAAGTTCTCGCGCGTGTACGCGCCGCCGAACGCCTTGCAGTTCTGGTACTCGCCGTCCACGGTTTCCATCATCAGCTTCTGCAGCATGCCGTCGGTGTCGCGCGCCAGCAGCGGGTCCCAGTAGCTTCCCCACACCAGCTTGAGCACGTTCCAGCCGGCGCCGCGGAAGCTGCCTTCCAGTTCCTGGATGATCTTGCCGTTGCCGCGCACCGGGCCGTCCAGGCGCTGCAGGTTGCAGTTGACGACGAACACCAGGTTGTCCAGGCCTTCGCGGCCCGCCACGCCGATGGCGCCCAGGCTCTCGGGCTCGTCGGTTTCGCCGTCGCCCAGGAAGCACCACACCTTGCGGTCGGAAGGTTCGATCAGGCCGCGGTGTTCAAGGTATTTCAGGAAGCGCGCTTGGTAGATGGCGCTGATCGGGCCCAGGCCCATGCTCACCGTGGGGGTTTGCCAGTAGTCGGGCATCAGCCACGGGTGCGGGTAGCTGGAGATGCCCTTGCCGTCCACTTCCATGCGGAAGTGGTCGAGCTGGCTTTCGCTGATGCGGCCTTCGAGGAAGCTGCGGGCGTAGATGCCGGGCGAGCTGTGGCCCTGGATGTACAGGATGTCGCCCGGGTGGTCGGCCGACGGGGCGCGCCAGAAGTGGTTGAAGCCCACGTCGTACAGCGTGGCGCCCGAGGCGAAGGAAGCAATGTGGCCACCCAGGTCGCCGGGCTTGCGGTTGGCGCGCACCACCATGGCCATCGCGTTCCAGCGGATGATGCTGCGGATGCGCCATTCCAGGTTCGCGTCGCCGTCGCTCTTGGCTTCCAGGTGCGCGGGGATGGTGTTGATGTACTGGGTGGTGGGGTTGAACGGCAGCTGGCCGCCGGCGCGGCGCGTGAGTTCCACCATGCGCTCGAGCAGGTGGTGGGCGCGCTCGGGGCCGTCGGTGTCCAGCACCGCCTTCAGCGATTCCATCCACTCACGGGTTTCGGTGGGGTCGAGGTCGTTTTCCAGTACGTCGGTAAGCCAGTTCATGTCCCTTCCCTAGTGGCCGGCGCCTGGCTCGGCCTTGTTGTTTTGGTGTTGCCCGGAGTTTAGCGCAGGCCGGGGACCGGCCGCCCCATACGCGGGGGAATGCAATGCGGCCGCCAGAGGCTATGCTGGGCCAGGTCTTGTCCCCGGGGGACAGATGGTCAGCCAGCCCAGGAAAGCCGCCGCCATCCGTCGCCGCGCGCCGCGCAAGGTGGACTGGCGGCACAGCCTGCGTACCCGGCTGGTGCTGCTGTCGAGCATCAGCAGCCTGCTGCTGATGGCGGCGCTGGCGCTGGTGTTCTACGTGGCCATGCGCGGGCTGCTGGTGGACACCGCCCGCAGCGACATGCGCGGCCTGGCCGAACAGACCACGCGCGGCCTGGAAGCCACGCTGGGCTCGGTGCAGGTCAGCGCGCAGAACCTCGCCGCCAACGCGGCCGGCATCGGCCGCGAGCCCATGGGGCTGCGCGTGCTGCTGATGTCTGCCCTGGCTTCGGATCCCGCCATCGTGGGCGCGCTGCTGATCATCGAGCCGGGCCGTCTTTCGCCTGACGACCCGGGCTTCAGCTGGTACGTGCGGCGCTCGGACGAAGGCATGGCGGAATCGTCGGTGCCCGACCTGGGCTACGACTACCGGGTGATGCCCTGGTACATCCGCACCACCACCAGCGACAGGCCGTGGTGGTCGGAGCCCTACGCCAACGCGGCCACGGGCGGGGCCAACTACATCACTTACAACCTGCCGCTGCGGCGGCCGGCCCAGGACGGGCTGCCGGGCGTGGCCATCGGCATGGTGAGCGTGGACGTGCCGGTGTCCAGGCTCAGCGCACTGCTGGGCGAGGTGCCGGCGGACGACACGCTGCAGTCGGTGCTGATGTCGCCCGAGCTGGCGTTCGTGCTGCATCCCGACCCGGTGATGCGGGGGCAGGCCACCCTGCCCCGGCTGGTGACGCAGGGCGGCCGCAGCGACCTGGCGCCGCTGCTGCAGGCGCTGCAGGCGGGCCAGGCGATCGAGTTCGAACACGTCACCGCCCACGCCAGCAGCGCCGCGCCGCGGGGCGAGAAGCGCTTCACGCTGGCCTATCCGGTGGCGGACACGGGCTTCGCGTTCTCGCTGACGGCGTCCAACCGCTACGTGCTGGCGGAGCTGCGGCGCATCACCATGTGGGGCGTGCTGGCGGGGCTGCTGGTGGGGCTGGCGGGCATGGCGCTGGTGCGGCGCGCGTCGCGGCTGATCGCGCAGCCCATCGAAGACCTCACCGACTCGGCGCAGCACCTGGCGCTGGGTGAGTTCGACTTTCCGCTGCAGCACGTGAAGCGGGTGGACGAGGTGGGCGTGATGGCGCGGGCCTTCGACAGTGCGCGTTCGTCCATCAAGCAGCAGATGGAGGAAATTGCCGACATGGGCGCGGCGCGCATGAAGATCGAGCGCGAGTTCAACATCGCGCGCGACATCCAGCTGGCCATGCTGCCGGGCGGCACCGAGTTCGACGTGGGCGACGCCAAGGTGGAGCTGCACGGCCTGCTGCAGCCGGCGAAGGCGGTGGGTGGGGACTTCTACAATCTGTTTGAACGCGACGGCGACGCAGTGTGGTTTGTGATTGGCGACGTGTCGGACAAGGGCGTGCCGGCCGCGCTGTTCATGGCCCGCACCATGACGGTGCTGGAAGTGGCGGCGCAGCTGGGCGGCTCACCCGGGCGGGCGCTGCATGAAGCCGCCAAGCACCTGGTGGGGGGCAATGAAACCTGCATGTTCGCCACGGTGCTGTGCGGGGTGCTGGAGCTGCGCACGGGCGCGCTTTCGCTGGCCAGTGCAGGCCACGAGGCGCCGGTGCTGCTGCGGGCCGACGGCCGGCGTGAGTTCCTGCCGGTGCCGTCGGAAGAACCCTTGGGCGTGGCGGTGGCCGACAGTTATCCGGTGTGGCGCGGCAGGCTGCTGCCCGGCGACACGCTGTTTACGTATACCGACGGCATCACCGAGGCGTTCGACCGCGGGGAAGAAGCCTTCGGCACGCAGCGGCTGCTCGACGCCCTCGACCCGGCGCTGGGGGCGAAGGCACAGTGCAAGCGGGTGGTGGACGCGGTGAACAGTTTCGCGGGCGACGCGCCGCAGTCCGACGACATCACGGTGTTCGCACTGCGCTTCAACCGCGACCCGCGCGCACAGGAACGCTTCAGCGTCCGGGCCTACCTGCGCGCGCCGCTGCCGCCCGATGCGGTGGGGCGCCTGATAGCCGAGGTGGACGCCGGGCTGGCCGGCCACGGGCTGCCGGCCACGCTGATGCATGACGTGCATCTGGTGTTGGAAGAAGTGACCTGCAACGTGCTGAGCCACGGCAAGGTGCGCGGCCGCGACCCCGCGCTGGAGCTTTTGGTGGCGGTGGACGGCAGCCGCCTTTCGCTGGAATTCCGCGACGATGGCTTGGCCTTCAACCCGCTGAGCCAGCCGGCGCCGGACCTTGACGCGGACATCGGCGAGCGGCCCATCGGCGGGCTGGGCGTGCACCTGGTGCGGGAGTTGGCCGAAGAAGTCGCTTACAGTCGCGAAGACCACCACAATGTGCTGCGCGTGGCGCTGCCCATCACCCACCGGGAATACAACCCATGAGCCTGACCATCGAAAGCGCTCCGCTCGCCAACGGCAACCAACGCCTGGCCCTGGCCGGCCGGCTGGACACCCACACGCACACCGAGCTCGACACGCAGCTGGCGCCGATACTGGCATCGGGCATTCAGTCCCTGGTGCTGGACCTGGCGGGGCTGGAATACATCAGCTCGGCCGGCGTGCGATCCATCTTCAAGGCCCGCAAGGCCCTGTCCGCGCACGGCGGAAAAGTGGTGGTGGTGAACCCCCAGCCACAAATCCAGAAAGTCTTCGACGTGGTGAAAGCCGTCCCCCTCGAAGAAATCTTCCCCACCGTGGAAGAAGCCGACGCCTACCTTGACGCCATGCAGCGCAAAGTCCTGAACACCGACCCCGACGAAGACTAGAACGGGGTCAGGCTCGCTTACCTTTGCTGTCCCTGCATCCGGCGCAACTGGCGCCGGGATAGACCGAACGCGCGCAGGCCGCGGCTTACCAGAACATCCCCTGTCCACCGTCCGGCGCGGGGCCGCGGGAAGTCAAGCTGATCCCGTTACCAGCAGGGTGGTGTAGAGGATCAGCGAGGCCAGGACGTAGCCGGCTTCCACCAGGCGCCTGCGGGCGGGTTTGTCGCGTGAGCCGGTGATGTCCAGCAGCAGCTGGCGCAGCAGGAACGTGTACAGGATGTAGTACAGGAACGGCGTCACGTGCACCCAGGGCGAGAAGTCTTCCAGGGTTTTCCCGAACCAGCCCACGATGGTGCTGATCTCGGCCCAGATGCCCAGCAGGCCCAGGCCCGCATTGATCAGCATCCACTTCACCTCGTCCAGGCCAAAGATGGCCAGGTAGAAGACGAGATACACCCCGATGGCGATGCCGCCGTGCAGGTAGAGGAAGACCAGGTCGACGTCGTCGGCGCCATAGGCCATGAAGAAGCCCGAGAAGCCGAACATCGCCATGTGGAACAGAAAGAACGGGTAGATGAACAGCATCGGCGCCTTGTCGCCGGCGCTGTACTGCTTGGCACCCACCCTCATCGCCGACTTCAGTTTCACGGCCCCTCCCTCGCCCCATCCCCGCCCAGTCTACCCACAGCCCAGGAACGGGGTCAGGTTCACTTTTTAAGTGACCCTGACCCCGTTCTAGGTGCGGGCGGAGCGGATTTGGGCGTCTACGGCGGCAATGGCGGTCATGTTGACGATGCGGCGGACGGTGGCCGACGGGGTCAGCACGTGGGCGGTGCTGGCCAGGCCCATCAGGATCGGGCCGATGCCGACGCCGTCGGTGACGCTGCGCACCAGGTTGTAGGCGGCGTTGGCGGCGTCCAGGTTGGCGAACACCAGCAGGTTGGCGCGGTCGGTGAGGCGCGAGTTGGGGAAAATGCGCTCGCGGGCCTCGGCGTTGAGGGCGATGTCGGCATGCATTTCGCCTTCCACCTCCAGCTT
>NZ_JAIBFH010000303.1 GCF_019459675.1 Arenimonas sp. | reverse complement strand
CCGGCCCGCAAGGCAGCGGCCAGGCCGGCGGCCAAACGCACCTCCAAGCCCACCTCCAAGCCCACCGGTGCCGGCGGCCGCTGAAGGCGGCCCCGCCCGCGCCGCGGGCTCAGCCTTGCGCCAGCAGCGCCTGCAGCGTGGCGGCGTTGCGCTGGCCCTGGTCGCCGTAGTTGTTGTTGAAGATGGCGTGGGTTTCCCCGCCCAGTTCGGTCGCCATGCGCTTGAGCGGCGCGGCCAGCCGGGCCAGCTCGGCGTCGGAGTAGTCGTAGTTGAAGCGCTCCGACGCCGCCTCGCCGCCGATGTTCCAGGTGGCGGCGTTGCGGCCGTGCAGGCGCAGCATGGCGAGCTTGTCCGACGTGGCGGCCCACACGGTCGGGATCGAGTTCTCGAAACCCTGCGGCTCGTCCACCACCACGTGGGTGAGGTCGTGCGCGCGCTCGAAGGCCAGGGTCTCTTCGCAGGCGGCGCCCTCGAACCACGAGCGGTGCCGGAACTCCACGGCCAGGTGGTAGCCGTGCAGGCGGCGCGTGCATTCGACGATGTGGTCGTGGGCCCTGGCGCTGCGGTGCACCCACGGCGCGAACTGGAACAGCAGCGCGCGCAGCTTGCCGGCCTCGCGCAGCGGCCGCACGGCGTTCTCGAAGCGCTGCCACAGCAGGTCGCGGATTTCCGCGGGCGTGTCGCGGTAGTACAGGTTGCGGTGCGTGGCGAAGTGCCCGGCCAGCGCCTGCTGCACGTCCCTGGGCAGGGCCTTGGCGGGTGTCTGGTGCCCGGTGAACAGGCGGAAGGCCTTCATGTTGAAGGCGAAGTCGTCCGGCGTGCGTTCGACCCAGGCGTGCGCGTTGCGGGCCGAGGGCAGGGCGTAATAGCTGCTGTCCACCTCCACCAGCGGAAACTTTTCCGCGTAGAAGCGCAGCCGGCCTTCGGCACTGGTGCAGCCGGGCGGGTAGAAGCGCTTGCACTGGATCAGGCTGGGGTCGGTCCAGCTGGCGGTGCCGACGCGCAGGGGGGTGGGGCTCATCGCAACAGCCTACCGCGAGCCGCCGGAGAAGGAAGGCCGCCCGGAGGCGGCGCTTCCCATGGCGTTCCGAATCGGGCGTCCTTACTGCTTCTGCAGCGCCTCCAGGCGCGACAGGTGACGACGCACGATCACCAGCGCGTCCTTGGACAGCCCCATCACTTCCGCGCCGCCGCCTTCGGCGCCGCTGCGGAAGCGCTCGACGGAGGTCTTGTGGCCGTCGATCATCATCTGCAGCCAAGCGGCGTCGAACTCGGCGCCCTGGAGGCCGTCCAGCATCGACAGGTCATGGTCAGTGGCCACGGTCGGCGGCGTGCCCGGGGCCGCGCTGTCGGGGGCCGGGTTGTCGTGGTTGCCGCCCGAGGCGGTGGCCGGTGCGGCGAAGGGACGCACGCCGCCGCCGATGCCCTCCAGGCGTTCGTTCAGCCCGGTGTGGTCGCGTTCGATATCGGTGGCCAGCTCGCGGATGGCTTCCTGGGTGGACCGGGATTTTGCAAGGCGCGCGGCCTCGATTTCCTTGCGACCTGCATGGAGCGACTCGCTGACGACCTTCTGGTCCACTGCCGACAGGCCGTGACTCATGGGGGCATCGTCGTCCTGGTGCGCTGGCTCCTGCGCGCCGGCGGGCACGGCCAGGGCCAGGCCCAGCAGGGAGGCGAGCAGGGTGGTGCGGGGGAACTTGATCATGGGGACTCTCCGAAAAGGCCGGCTACGCGAGGGCGGAGTCGGCGGACAGGGGTGCCCGGTGGCCGGGCAACGATGACGCGGAGCAAAGCACTGCAATAGCCGTGCCAGCCGCTGGTCCTGCGGGGTAAGCTTTGGCCATGGCTCGCCCGACGCCCCCATTGGACCGACCGGACCGCATGCACCTGTGGGTGGGCGGTGCGCTGTTCTTGTTGGCGCTGGTGGCTTCGTGGCTCTTCACCGACTTCGTGACCGGCACCGGCGACCGGCTCGAACGCGACCGCATCCTGTCGCTTGCGCGCACAGCGGCGGCCACGCTCGAATCGCCCCGCATCGCCGCGCTGCAGGGCAGCCCCGCCGACATCGGCAGCGCCGGCTTCGACGGCGTGCGCGACGAACTGCGGCGGGCGCGCGACGTCAACCCGGATTTCCGCTTCGTTTACCTGATGCGCCCGTCGGGCGACGCTCTGGTTTTCATCGCCGATGCCGAAGCGCCGGAATCCGCGGACTACTCCGCACCCGGCGACGCGTACGACGGCCCCTCGGACGAACTGTGGCGCGTGTACCGCACCGGCATCCCCGAGATCCAGCCGCCCTACCAGGACCGCTGGGGCTACTGGGTCACCGCCGTCGCACCGGTGCGCAACGCCAGCGGCCAGGTCATCGCCATCCTGGGCATGGACGTGCGCGCCGACGCTTGGCTGGCGACGCAGGCGCGCTACCGTGCGTTCGCGCTGACGATTTCGGCGCTGCTGCTTTCGCTGGTTGCGCTGTTCACGCTGGGACTGCACCTGCAAAAGCGCAGCGCCGGCCGCCTGGCCGCCTTGAACGGCCAACTCGCCCATCGCCTGGACGAACTGCAGCAGGCGCAGGAGGGCCTGCGCCTGGCCGACGTGGTGGTGCGCCACGCCGGCGAGGGCATCCTGGTGCTCGACCCGGAGCTGCGGGTGCTCAGCGCCAACCCGGGCTTCGAACGCATCACCGGGCATTCGGCCAGCGCGGTGCTGGGGCAGGTTCCGCCGCTGTTCGCCGAAGACTCCGACGTGCTGCAGCAGATCCGCTCGCGCCTGCAGACCGGCGTGCACTGGGAGGGCACGCTGTGGTCGCGGCGCGCCGACGGCGACCGATTCCCGCTCGAGGCCAGCCTGGACGTGGTGCGCGATGCCGCCGGCAAGATCGAGCACCACGTGATGGTGTTCCGCGACGTCACGGTGCAGAAGCAGCTCGAGGACCGCCTGCGCGAACTGTCGGCCACCGACGGCCTGACCCTGCTGGCCAACCGCCGCAGCTTCGACGAGGCGCTGGAGCGCGAATGGCACCGCGCCACCCGCCACGGCGAACCGGTGAGCCTGATCATGGCCGACATCGACCACTTCAAGCCCTACAACGACCTGTACGGCCACGTGGCCGGAGACCGCTGCCTGCAGCAGGTGGCCGCGGCCATCGCGGCCGGCGTGAAGCTCGAAGGCGCGGTGGTGGCGCGCTACGGCGGCGAGGAGTTCGCGGTCATCCTGCCGCGCACCGACGAGGCCGGCGCGCAGGAAATGGCCGAACACCTGCGGCGACGGGTCGAGGCGTTGGGCATCGCCCACGGCGGCAATCCGGTTGGCGGGCGGGTCACGATCAGCATGGGCACGTCCACCCGCACGCCGCCGCAGGCGGCCGACTTCGTCAGCCTGATGCAGAGCGCCGACCAGGCGCTGTACCGGGCCAAGGGCGCGGGGCGCAACACGGTGTCGTCGGCGGAATAATCGCCGGCCGTGGGCGTCGAATGACCGCGGCGCGGGCCGGCTCCCGTTGTCATCGGAAGGATCCAACGCCGGGAGCGATTGCCATGCGGTTCCGATTCTTCGCCTGCCTGCTGATGCTTTGCGGCCTGGCCGCCGCCGACCCCGCGCTGGCCTTTGGCCGCTGCACCGACCCGGGCTATCTGGCCGGGTTCGCCGAGTCGCTGACGCCCCGCCGCTGCCGCACCATCCACACCACCCACGTGCGCTGGCGCGGCGGCGTGGCCGAGGTGCGCGTGATCGTGGACTACACGCCGACGCCGGCGCTGGACGCCGGCCACGACGAGTTCATCCGTCGGGTGGACGAACTGGCCACGCGCCTGGGCCGGGCCATGGACGCGATGGGCGGGCTGACGCTGCCGCCCACGACCGTGTTCCTTTCCAACATCGACTACGGCGGCTTCCACGCGGGCACGTTCGGTGCGGCCGACGAGTGCAAGGTGATCTACTTCAAGACGGCGCGGGAGATCACGCTCGACGCCTTCCTGTTCACGTATGCACACGAACTTTTCCACTGCATGCAGGCCGTGAGTTTTCCCGGCACCTGGCAGCCCGACGCCGAGCAGCGCCGCGCCGGCGCGCTTGAAGTGGACTGGTGGATGGAGGGCTCGGCGGAGTATTTCGCCCACCTGGCCAACCCCGGCAGCAGCGAGGGCCAGCGCTTCATCGGGCAGTTCGACCGGGGTTCGCCGGACGATTCGCTGCTGGACATGAACTACCCCGCCGTGGTGTTTTTCCTTGGGCTGGGGCATCGGCGCGGGCCGGAAGGCGTGCGTTCGTTCCTGCGCCGCATGGCGCCGTCGCCCGGGCGGGACGCGCAGCTGGCGGCGCTGCAGGCGGCGTTGCCGATGCCCGACTGGATAGGTTTCGGGGAGGACTACCTCGATGGCCGCATCCGGTTCCCGGACGGCCGCGACCTGGAGTCGGTGGTCAACAACGGCGCCACCGTGGTATTCGCGGGTGAACAGCGCCACGAAAGCAGCACCGACCCCTACGTGCTCGCGCGCGAAACCTTCAAGTTCAACCGCGGGCGCCGCTACAACCTGGCCATCGAGGGCGCCACCGGCGAGCTGCGCAGCCGCTTCGGAGAAGACGGCCGCTGGACCGACCCACCCTCGCGCGTGCTGGCCTGCAACGAGGACAAGTTCTACACGGTGCTGACCGTGGCAGTCGAAGGCGACGTGCCGCGGCACACCTTCGTCTCCAGCGAGCCCGAGCGCGTGGATGAGCGCGCCTGCTGCCTGATCGGGGACTGGGCGCCGACGCCAGCGGCGGTGGCGGCGCAGGCCGCACAGGTGTCGCAGATCGGCGGTGTGTCGCTGGCGGCGCACGGGGCGTCGATGAGTTGTTCCGCCGTGGGCGAGCCGTGGGTGCTGAGCTTCGAGCCGGGGGCGCGCGGCGAAGTCCGCTGGAGCGGCTTCGGCCACCGCTGCAGCGCCGGTGACAGCACCGGGCAGATGGTGCAGACGGCCACGCGCCGGGGCAGCACGAGCTTCACCTGGGACATCCGCTCGCCCGAGGCGGGAATCGCGCACTACACCGGACAGGACGTGGTGTGGACCTACGACATGCAGATGGGGCCGCTGAGCCTCCCCTCGCGTTCGATGCGGGATTCGGGGCCTTCCACCGGCTCCAACGGTTTTGCCTACACCTGTTCCCGGGACACGCTGACCATCCAGGGCATCTACGGCCTGAGCGCCGACCAGTCCACCTACACGCGCATCGGCGGTGCGCCCATCGAGCCCTGACCGTCCTGGCAGGCCAGCCCGGCCAGGTGCAGGCACAGGCCGGCCAGGCTGCGCAGGTCCTGGGCGTTGTGTTCGGCGACGCGGCGCAGGTCGCGGGCGCTGCCGCCGCGCAGGTAGTCAAGCCAGGCGCGCGGGGCTTCGGAGCCGGGCAGGTCGTCGTCGCGCACGATGTCGAGCACGCGGCGTTCGAGCGTACCGAGGCGGCAGTTTTCCCACCGGCCTTTCCACTGGCGGCGCGCGGGGTGCAGCAGGTCCAGGTGCAGCAGGCCGGTGAGCGGGCTGGGTTGCCGCGCCAGTCGGTAGCGCGTGTTGAGCAGCGGCGCGTCGTAGCACTTGCCGTTGTAGCTCACCAGCACCGTGCCCGGCGCCAGCCAGGCGGCGAAGGTGCGCAGCATGTCGGCTTCGGCGGCCATCGTGGTGGTGGTGAGCTGGCGCAGGCGCAGGTGGCCCTCGCGCCAGTCGGCGGCGCCGATCATGAAGGCGCGCGTGCCGGTGCCGCCGGCCAGGCCGGTGGTTTCGGTGTCGAAGTGCAGCAGGCGTTCGCGCTGGATGGGTCCGAGCTTGGCGAAGGCGGCGTTGAGCACGGGCGGCGTGTCGTGCCAGGCGATGAGTTCTTCGGTGAAGAACAGGCCGGGCGCGATTTCATTGCCGGGCACGTGACGGTCGTTGGCGATCGGGCGCGGCGGCGCCGCGAGCCGCGGTGCGGTGGCCTTGGCGCGGATGCCCAGCAGGCGGCGGATGTGTTCGGGCACTTCGGGCCGCGGCCGGGTGGGCGCGGCGGCATTGGCGGCGGGTTCGCCCCAGGCCGGGGCGCGCTCTGCGAGGTGTGCGGGCAGGCGCGCGGGCGTGGGTGCGGCTACGCCAGCGTCCTGGCGCAGGCGGCGCAGTTTTTCCAGCACGTCAGCCATGCGCATCCTTTCCGATAAGTGAACCTGACCCCGTTTCTTCCAGCAGCGACAGGACGCGGGTGGCTAGGTGCTTGGGGGGAGTGACGGATGTTTCGTCGGTGGCCAGCACCGGCCCGACGCAGGCGGGGCAGCCGGCGGTGCAGTCGCAGGCCTGCAGCAGGTCGCGCGCGCGCTGCAGCAGCTCAGCGCGGCGCCCGTACAGCGGCTCGCTCAAGCCGATGCCGCCGGGGTAGGCGTCGTACAGGTACACGGTGGGGATGAACTGCTCGGGCGCGGCCGGGTCCATCGGCTTGCCGTCGCCGCCGCGCAGCTGGCCGCGGCCGCGGCCGTCGGACGACGCGAACCAGGCACCGTCGCCGCTGCCCACGGCTTTCTGCAGGTCGCGCGCCTCCGCCATTACCGACACCGTGGCGACGATGTGCAGGGCGTAGGCCGCGCCCAGGAAGCCGTCCAGTGCGTCCTGGCGCGAAGGGAAGGCCGCATCCAGCACCGCCGACGGCAGCTGCCACCACACGGCCGTGGTGTGCAGCTCCTGGTCGGGCAGGGTGACCGGGCCGTAGCCGATGTTCTCGTGGGTGTAGTAGCGGATCTTCTTGTAGCCCGACACGCGCCGCACTACGTGCACTTCGCCGTGGTGGGTGCTGCCCTGGCCGGCAATGGCGCCGTCGAAGCGTTCAAGCACCTTGAGCTTGGTGTAGTCGATCGCGTCGGTGTAGTAGTCCACGTGGGTGCGGGTGACGAAGGCCTTGCGGCCGTCCCAGTCGAGCTTTTCGACCTGGTAGGGCACCGACTGCACCATGTGGATGGCGCCTTCGTACAGCGTGAGCGCGGCGGCGCTGTAGTCCACCTCGGCGATGATCGCCTGCTTGCCGTCGGTGCGGTCCACCACCACGAAGTTGCCGTCGGCCACCGAGCGCAGGCCCACGGCGTTGGCCGGGTAGCTGTCGGCGATCCACTCCCAGCGCTCGCCTTCGGCATGCACTACTTCGGTTTCGGCCAGCAGCTCCAGGTAGGGCGTGGCGTCCACGGGGCCGAAGGTTTCGCCGCGAAGGAAGGGCAGCTCGAAGGCGGCGCAGCGGATGTGGTCGAGCAGGATCAGCGGCTGGTCGGCGTGCAGGCGCGCGTGTTCGGGCGGCGCACCTTCGAAGAACTCCGGGTGCCGCACCAGGTACTGGTCGAGCGGGTCGGAGCTGGCCACCAGCACGCCGAGCGACGCCTGCTGGCGCCGGCCGGCGCGGCCCAGCCGCTGCCAGGTGGCGGCGATGGAGCCGGGGTAGCCGTTGAGCACCACCACGTCGAGCGAACCGATGTCCACGCCCAGCTCCAGCGCCGACGTGCTGACGATGCCGTCGATGCGGCCGGCGCGCATGTCGCGCTCGGCGGCGCGGCGTTCGGTGGGCAGGTAGCCGCCGCGGTAGGCGCGGATGCGCGGCGGCTTGCGCGGGTCGTGGTCGAACACGTCCTTGAGGTACTTGGTGAGCACCTCGACCATGGTGCGCGACTGCGCGAACACCAGGGTCTTGAGCCCGGCCTTGATGGCCAGGCGCGCGATGCGGTTGCTCTGCGAGCGGGCCGAGGCGCGCAGGCCCAGGTCGGGGTTGACCACCGGCGGGTTCCACAGCAGCACCGACTTGTCGCCGGTGGGCGCACCGCTTTGCGTGATGGCCGTGACCGGCGCCTCGATCACCGCTTCGGCGTGCTGCTTCGGGTTGCCGATGGTGGCCGAGCACAGTATGAACTGCGGGTTCGCGCCGTAGAACGCGCAAACACGCTTCAGCCGCCGCAGCACGTTGGCCAGGTGCGAGCCGAACACGCCGCGGTAGGTGTGGATTTCGTCAATGACGACGAACTCGAGGTTCTCGAAGAACTGCGCCCACTTGGTGTGGTGGGGCAGGATGCCCTGGTGCAGCATGTCGGGGTTGGACACCACGATGTCGCCGTGCAGGCGGATGGCCTGGCGGGCATCGCCCGGGGTGTCGCCGTCGAAGGTGTTGGCACGCAGGCCGAGGTCGCCGGCCTTGTTCAACTCCAGCAGCTCGGCCACCTGGTCTTGCGCCAGGGCCTTGGTGGGAAAAAGGTACAGCGCCTTGGCCTGCTTGTGCATGGCGGCCGCCACCACCGGCAGCGTGTAGCACAGCGTCTTGCCTGAAGCCGTGGGCGTGACCACCACGATGTTCTCGCCGCGCTGCGAGGCCGCCCAGGCAGCCGCCTGGTGGCTGTAGAGCTGGGTGATGCCGCGGCTGCGCAGCGCGGCCGCCAGGGCTTCGGGCAGGTCGGCGGGGAAGGGCGCGTAGCTGCCTTCGCGGCCGGGCAGGTGGATGACGCCGGTGATGCGGTCGGCGTATTTCGTGCCCAGCCTGGCCGTGAGCGCCTGTGAGGTTTTCTCCGGCACCGGCAGCAGGCCGGTGGCGTGGCGGTGCGGGGCAAGCTGCGTGGTGGGAGGCATGGGCGGGGCACCGGGGACGGGCGCCCAGCAGACGCGCTGTGTGTCTCACGCCCTGCGACTGGGCCGGATCGAAGTCGTGACATGACGATTACAGGAGGGCAGGCATTGTTATAAGGTAACGCCGCCCGGATGCCGGGTCGGCCCCCGCCCGTTGGCGTCACCAGCCCTGGAGATACCGTGAATCGATTTGCAAGCCTGTCCGCCGTCATCGTGGCCATCGTGGCGTTCGCCGCGCCGTCGCCTGCCGATGCGCAACGCAAGCTTGAGTTCGCGCCTTACGCCGTCCCGGCTGAGGGTGCGGTGGCCGTCGTGGTGCGCCAGGGCGCGCCGATGGAAGGTGCGTTCGCCGAGGTTGATCGCGTCAGCGGCGGTGCCCTGCAGCGCGCGGTGGCCGCCGCGGGCTTCATCGGCGACCGCGGCGTGATGCTGAACCTGCCGGGCGTCGGGCCCTACCAGCAGGTGGTGCTGGTGGGCGTTGGCAGCGAGGCGGCGAGCCCGCGGCTGCTGGAAGACGTCGGCGGCCTGGTCGGCCAGGCCGCTGCGCTCAGCGGCGCACCGCGCATCGAACTGCTCTGGCCTGGCACCGATATCGCCATGGCCGGCGGCCACCTGGCGATGGGCGCGTCACTGGGCCAGTACACCTTCCGCAATTACCGCACGCCCAGGCCCGGAGCCCCGGTGCTGGGCCAGGGTGAACTGGTGCTGCGGGTGGCCGATGCCGAGGGCGCGCGACGCGCCTGGACCGCCCAGTGGCAGCCGGTGGCCGAAGGCGTGCGCTTTGCCCGCGACTTGGTGACCGAGCCGGCGAACACGATTTATCCCGAGTCCTTCGTCGAACGCACGCGCGAAGCCTTCCGCGACGTGCCCGGCGTGAGCATCGAAGTGCTCGACGTCCCGGCGATGCAGGCCCTGGGCATGGGCTCGCTGCTGGCCGTGGGCCAGGGCAGTCAGCGGCCGCCGCGCCTGCTGGTGGTGCGTTACCGCGGCGGCGGTCGCGACGAGGCCCCGGTCGCCTTCGTCGGCAAGGGCATCACCTTCGACACCGGCGGCATCTCGATCAAGCCTTCGCTGAACCTTTGGCAGATGAAGTACGACATGACCGGGGCCGCTTCGGTCACCGGCGCGGTGCTGGCCCTTGCCAAGCGCGGCGCCCGGGTGAATGCCATCGCCGTCGCGGCGCTGGCCGAAAACATGCCGTCGGGCACCGCCACGCGCCCCGGCGACGTGATCCGCACGATGAGCGGCAAGACCTACGAAGTGATGAGCACCGACGCCGAGGGCCGCATGGTGCTGGTGGACGCGATCTGGTTTGTCCAGCAGCGCGACCGTCCGCGCGTGGTGATCGACGTGGCCACGCTCACCGGCTCGCAGGTGACGGCGCTGGGCGACGAGTACGGCGGCCTGTTCACCCGCGACGAGGCGCTGGCCGCGAACCTGCTGGCCGCAGGCGCTGCGTCGGGCGAAGACCTGTGGCGCCTGCCGCTGCACCCCAGCTACGCCAAGGACCTGGAGTCGCCGATCGCCGACCTGCGCAACGGTGGCAGCACGGCGCGCGCGGGCGCCGGCGTGGGCGCGTTCTTCATCGGTTCCTGGGTGCAGGAAGGCGTGGCGTGGGCGCACCTGGACATCGCTTCGATGGCCTGGCGCGACCTGCCCGTCCTGCCGACGGTGCCGCTGGGCGCGTCCGGCTTCGGCGTTCGCCTGCTCGACCGCTACGTGCGCGACCACGTGGAAACGCCGGCGCCCTGATCCCGCGTGAGGCGACGGCAGGCGGCGCGCTGCGCCGCCGCGGTTCATGTTGACGCTTCCATACTGGGTTTGAATCCCTGACCTGGCGACAACGACATGACCCACCCCAAGTTCCCGGCGGCGCTGTTGCCCCTGCTTCTGCTGTCGCTGCCGCTGCCGCTGTGGGCGCAAGAGCCGCTGCCGGCGCAGGCGCCCACGCCATCGCCCGCGGTACCTGCCGCTGATGCCGGCGCTGAGGCCGAAGCCGAAGCCCGTTCAGTGCTGCGCGCCCAGGTGTTGCTTGATCGCGCCTGGTTCTCGCCGGGCGAGATCGACGGCGTCAGCGGTTCCAACGTTGCCAAGGCCGTGGCGGGCTTCCAGCGCAGCCACGGCCTGACCGACAGCGGTGAGCTCGACGAAGCCACCTGGGCCGCCCTCGAGGAAGGCGCCGTGCCCACGCTGGTGGACTACACGCTGCTGCCGGACGACGTGGCGGGTCCCTTCGTCACGGCGCCGCGCGACATGATGGAGAAGGCGAAGCTGCCCGCGCTGGGCTTCGCCACGGTGGCCGAGTCGCTGGGTGAGCGTTTCCACGCCAGCCCGAAGCTGCTGCAGTCGCTCAACCCCGGCAAATCCCTGGACCGGGCCGGTGAAGTGATCCGGGTGCCCAACATCGACGGCGTTGCCGAGCTGCCCAAGGCCGCCAAGGTGGTGGTGGACAAGTCCGACCTGGTGGTGCTGCTGCTGGACGCCGAAGACAAGGCTTACGCGCAGTTCCCGGCCTCGGCAGGCAGCAACCGCGACCCGCTGCCGATCGGGGACTGGAAGATCAACGGCGTCGCCCGCAACCCGGTGTTCAACTACAACCCCAAGCTGTTCTGGGACGGCAACCCCGAGCACAGCAAGGCCACGCTGCCGCCGGGCCCGAACAACCCGGTGGGCGTGGCGTGGATCGACCTGTCCAAGCCGCACTACGGCATCCACGGCACGCCCGAGCCCTCGCGCATCGGCAAGACCGAGTCGCACGGCTGCATTCGCATGACCAACTGGAGCGTGATGCTGGTCGCGGGCGCGGTGTCGCCGGGCATGGTGGCGACGCTTCGCGAATGACGCCTGGCTTGCCGGGAGACAGCGCATGAACCGAGCGGCGATGTTCGTGGCCGGTGCCCTGTCGGGCGCGCTGGGGCTGGGCCTGGTGCTGGTGGGCTGGGATAGGCAGGTGACGGTGGTGCCCACGCCGCCGCCCGCCGTCGTGGCGGCACAGCCGTCGGTGCCGTTGGTGCCGGCGATGCAGGCCGCGCCGCGGGTGGAACTGCCGTCGCCGGAGATGCCGCGCGGCGGCAGCGAGCCCGCGCCGCTGCCGCGTCCGGCCGTGGTGGTGGTGCCGCCGTCGCAGCCGGTGCCGGGCGAACTGCCGGTGGATGCCGAGGCCCCGCCGGTCGCCCAAGCGCCGGTGCCGGATGCGCCTGCGGCCGCGGTGCCCTTGCCCGCGCTGTCGCTGATCATCCCGGTCGATGGCATCACGCCCGCGCAGCTTTCCGACACCTTCACCGACGCGCGCAGCGAAGGCCGCGTGCACGACGCGATCGACATCCTCGCGCCGAACGGCACGCCGGTTCTTGCCGTTGCCGATGGCACGGTGGAAAAACTGTTCGACAGCGTGCGTGGCGGGCTGACCGTCTATCAGTTCGAACCGAGCGGCCGCTACTGCTATTACTACGCGCACCTGGACCGCTATGCCGAGGGCCTGGCGGAGAAAAAGACCATCAAACGCGGCGAGGTGATCGGCTATGTCGGCAGCACCGGCAATGCCAGCCCGGAAGCACCGCACCTGCATTTCGAGATCCATGTACTGGGCCCGGAGAAGCAGTGGTGGAAGGGCGAGTCGATCAATCCGTACCCGGTATTGAAGGGCGCGCCGCTTGCCGCCCAGTGATCAACGTGCAGCGGATGTTGCGTCCCGTATCGCCCGTGCCAGTTCCCAGGCCCGGCCGCGCAGTGCATCCAGCCGCTCGTTGAGTTCGCCCGCGTCAGCTTTCCATTGGAAATGGCCGTTGCTGTAATCCTGGCCCAGCGCGAGATCATTGAACGATCCCATGCCGCCATAGGCGCGCAGCAGGCTCTCCGGCGCGTCGGGGGCGCCCTGCTCGAGCTTGAGCTTGACCCGCTGCATCCAATCCGCCCAGTGGCGCTCCCCGTCGCTACGCAGCATCGCTTCGAGCTCGCTCACCACGGCATGCAGCGCGCGGCTGGCGCTGCTCATCGCGAAGGGTGTGTCTCCAGACTCCATTTCGCCCCGGCGGACCGTTGAGAGGCTGCACAGCATGCCATGGCCTCGATAACCGGCGCGATCACGACGCGCCAAGGGTCGCGGCCGACCAGTAGAACTACTGGCGCGAATCCGGGAATTTGCCGTTGTACCGATCACCGACGCGGCGGACACTGGCCGCTGACGGCCCGCCTCGACCACCGCCCCCATACTGGAGACCACCATGAAGATGCTCGCGCCGCGCGTTGCCCTGCTCCTTCTCTGCGGCGTGGTGGCGGCCGGCACCATAGTGGCGCAGGAACTGCCCGCCACGGCCGCCGACCGCTTCGCCCTGCTCGATCGCAATGGCGATGGCAGGATCAGCCGGGATGAGTACGACGGCGATGCCTTCTTCCGCGTGCTCGATGCCGACCACAACTACCGGGTGACGGTGGATGAAGTGCAGGCGGTGCTGGGCCCACAACGCGACGGCGAGTTCTCGGCAGCGGAATGGGTACGCATCACCGATCTTAACGGCGACGGCGAACTGAGTGCCGAGGAGATGCGTCGCTCGTCGCAGATGCGCTTCCAGAGCCTGGATGCCAACCGCGATGAGAACCTGGAGCTGTCGGAACTGCAGATGGGCGTCGGCCGGCGCTGAAGCGTATGCGGGCGCGCCAACGAAAAAGCCCCGCTCGCGCGGGGCTTTTCCTTCAGACCACGTAGCACTGCCGGGCGTGACCCGGCACTGCGCGCCTGATCAGGCGAACGGATCCTGCAGGACCATGGTGTGGTCGCGGTCCGGGCCGGTCGAGACGATGCTGACCGGGCAGCCGGCCAGCTCTTCCAGCGCGCGCAGGTAAGCGCGGGCGGCCGGCGGCAGGTCGTCCCAGTTGGTGATGCCGTGGGTGTTCTCGGTCCAGCCCGGGAACTCCAGGTACACCGGGGTGCACTCTTCCCAGCCCTGCGCGTCCAGCGGCGCGTACTCGGTACGCTTGCCGCGGTATTCGTAGGCGATGCAGACCTTCAGCTTTTCCATGCCGTCGAGCACGTCCAGCTTGGTGATGCACAGGCCGCTGATGCCGTTGATGGCAACGGCGCGCTTGAGCGCGACGATGTCCATCCAGCCGCAACGACGCGGGCGACCGGTCGAAGCGCCGTACTCGGCACCACGGTCGCGGATGCCCTGGCCGACTTCATCGTCCAGCTCGGTCGGGAACGGACCGCCGCCCACGCGGGTGGCATACGCCTTGGCGATGCCCAGCACGTAGTCGATCGCATCGGCGCCGACGCCGGCACCGGCCAGCGCACCGCCCACGGTGGTGTTGGAGCTGGTGACGTACGGGTAGGT
>NZ_JAIBFH010000285.1 GCF_019459675.1 Arenimonas sp. | reverse complement strand
CCCCCCCCCCGCTCCACGTTTTTAACCGCGCAGCGTTCAGGCTTTGGCGGCGTCGATCTCGGACTTCCGAACCGCGATGGCGTAGATCACCAGGCCGAAGACGGCCTTCGCAGTGATGTCAGCGATGGTGTAGCCCACTTCGATCACGGCGATGGAGGTGCCGCCGCTCATGCTCACCACGAACGGCGCGAAGTACACGATCGGGTAGAAGAACCACGACACCACCACCAGGTTGCGGGCCAGGCGGATGAGGCCGCGGACACCCTCGGGCTGGCGATCGATCGCTTCACCCAGGCTGCTGTACAGCGAGTACACGATGTACAGGAACGGCAGCATCGACAGCACGCCGAAGATCATCCGGGTGGAGTCGATTCCGGCAGACACCTCGCCCGGGTAACCCAGCAGGATCATCAGCGCCGCGGCGCCGCCCAGCTTGAGCGACTTGGAGACCGTCTCGGACTGGGCAAGGCGCATGACCAGGATGAGTTCGATCAACAGCAGCGGCACCGTCAGGAGCCAGTCGACGTAACGATAGGCGCGGTTGAACTCGACGCCCGTCGTGACAACTACGCCATTGGCGACCTCGTAGGCCTCGCCCCAGCTGGCGAAGATTCGCCAGTAGTGATACAGCGCGATGAAGGTGACCAGACCGGTGACCGTCAGCGCGGTCTTGTAGTGGTGCGAGACTTGCGACCGACCAAACCAGAAGAACAGTGTTGCAGCTGCAAATGTGGCGATACCGAATGAAAAGGCGTTATAGACCAGTGAGAACTGGCCTGCGGACAAAGCTTCCATGTCATGACTCCCATTGCCGATGGCGGCTGGTGGCGGTTTTTTTATGCCCTGCCGGGCTGTGATCAATGCAGGTGCGACCAACGCGGCGGGGTCGGGACGCCCCCCGTCTGCGCTTCCCGTTCGTCGATACCGGCGCCACCCGACAGCTTGGGCTGCCATTGTTCGGGCAGGAAACCGCTACGTGGCCTTGGTATCGGCCCGCTTCCGTGCGAGCCCCCGGAGTTAGCGCCCGTTCAGGTGTAGAGGGTGTGCAAGGCGTGTCAACGACGCGTTCACGCGTTTACTCCCTGTCGCCGGAGTGTTGCTTTGCAGCAAACGGTTTCTCTCAGCCCGACGTCAGGCGCAGCAGCAGCCAGGCCGGAACACCGAGGTAGTAGGCGCCGCGCGCAAGCCACATCAAGGCGTCGCGCACGGCGGCGGCGCGATCGCTGGCAAGCGGCAGCCACAGCGCGATCGTCGTGAGGGTTTCCACGACAACCCGCAGCAGGGCCGCGAACAGCATCAGCCCCAACGACCACGACGCCCACCAGATCAGGCCGCCGGTGAGCCAGGCCTCTGCGCCGTAGGTGTAGTACTCGCCCAGCGGTCCGCCGAAAGCGATCATCTGGTGCAGGCGGAACGCCACCGCCGCGGGCAGCAGCGGGAACAGCGCGAACTTCACCAGCGGATGGTCCAGCCAACGGCGGTGGGTGATGGCGTGCAGGTGCGCCAGGCGTGCGCCGAGCGAGCGACCCACCGGCGCCCGTGAGCCTGCCGCGGCCAAGGCCTGCTGCAGCGCTGCCGGATCCGCCACCGCCAGGCCGCGCGGCCATCGCTGTCCGGCGGCCAGATGCACGTCCACCCCCGGGCGCGGCAGCGGCAGGCGCCAGGGTTTGAGCGCGGTGATCGCTGCCAGCGGGATTTCGATCCGCTGCCGGCGCTGGTCCAGCACCCATGTGCCGCCTTCGATGTGGGCCTTCGCGGCGAACGCGCGCCCGATGGCCCACGCGGCCAGAGCCGGCAGCAGCACCGCCAGTGCGAAGGTCTTCAGTTGCCCCAGTGTCTGCACCTGCAGGCCGATGCGCAGCAGCATGTCCAGCGCCAGCCAGGCCAGGCCGACGCCCGCGCTAAGGCGCAGCAGGCCGGCGGCGATGCGCCATCCGCGGGTCAGCACGACCACTTCCTGCGAAGTGTCCTTCACGGGCGCGCCTGCCGCGCCGACGCGCAGTGCCCGCCATGCGGCCCCCAGCACCAGCGCCAGCAGGAACACCGTCGCCGCACGGCCCACCCAGTCGCCCCAGCGCACCATCAGCGTGGGCACCGGGTCGCGCGCGGACAGGGTGGCGGTCAGCACGGCCTGGTCGCCCATCGCGGTGCTGGCCAGCACTTCACCGGTGTCGTCGATGATCGCGCTCAGCCCGTTGGTGGTGACGCGCACCTGCGGCAGGCGTGTTTCTATGCTGCGGAACGCCGCCACCGCCAGATGCAGCCTTGCGCCCACCGGGTAGTCGGTGAACCAGGAATCGTTGCTCATGCCGACGATCGCCTGCGCGCCCAGGCGCGCGCCGTCGATGGCCAGGCCCGGGTTCACGTCGTCCAGGCAGATCAACGGCAGCACGTTCACTTCGCGGCCGTCGGCGGTGCGCAGCGGCATGACGCGGGCGCCCGATCCCGGCCGCCAATAGCCGGTCCACGGCAGCCAGCGCCGCAGCGCTGGGCCGTCCAGCCAGCGCGGCACGTGTTCGGTGAGCGGGAACGGATAGGTCTTGCGATAAAAACCCAACAGGCCCCGGCCGGGCTCGATGAAGGCGGCGGCGTTGTATTCGCCGTCCGGGTCGATGTCGTACGTGCCAAACACCAGCGGCACGCCGGCGGCGTCGGCGAAGCCCTGGATTTCGCGATCCAGCGCCGCGCCGTCTTCGCTGCGGGCGCGCCCGAAGGTGGTGGGGTAGACCGTTTCCGACCACAGCAGCACGTCGGCGCGGTGGTCGCGGATCGCCGACCACGACAGTTCATAGTGCGTATCAAGCACTTTCCTGACCACGCCGTAGGCGCCGATCTCCTGGCGCAGGCCTTCGTAGTCGGTGATGCTGGCCTGCACCATCGCCACGCGCAGCGCGGGCGCGTCGGCGGGCGGTGCCTGCAGCGTGGAAAGGCGGGCCATGCCGTAGCCCGCCATCGCCAGCACGACGGCCGCGGCGGCGCCCAGGGGCGGCAGCACGGCGCGTGCACCGTGGCCGCGGCGGGTGATGGCCAGCGCAATGGCTTCGTTGGACAGGATCAGCAAAAGCGTCAGCCCGGCCGCGCCACCCAGGTCGGCGGCCTGGCGCAGCAGCGCCGACGGAAACAGCCCGTGCCCCAGCGTGTCGCCCAGCAGCTTGGGCACCAGCGCTTCGCAGGCTACCCAGGCGCTGGCCCCGGCCAGTGCGCGCACCGCCGGGCCATGGCGGCGGCCCGCCAGATGGCGCACCAGTGCGAAGGCAATCACCTGCGGCTGCATCACCGGCGCCAGCACCAGCAGCGCCGCCATGCCCGGCAGCGCGCCAATACCCGTGTAGGCGCCGATGGCGGCGCCGAACCAGGCGAAGAGGCAGGCCACGAAGGCCACGCTCATCAGCAGCCCGGCAGCCAGCGCGCTGCGCGCGGTGCGACCGGCATCCAGCACCAGCAGCCACGGCACCAAGGCCACGAAGCCCAGCACCCATGCGGCACCGCCGTGGGCATACAGACCCAGCAGCAGGGCGGTGGCAAGCAGGCCGGCCAAGCGGCGCCAGCGCGAAAGCGGCAAGCGCTCCGTGGTCATCGTGGACAGTCCGGAATCAGGGGCCGGACGGCGGGATACGCACGCGCCGCGGCGGCAGGCCAGGCGGGGCCAGCTCGGGCGGCACCACGCGGTTTTCGGGCATGGCGATGGGCCGGCCGTTGGCGTCGTAAAGAGTGAAGTCGGGCGCGAACATCAGGATCGGCTCGATCGCCACGCCGTCGTCGGACGACTGGTGGTGGCGCACGTAGCCTTCGGGCAGTTCGTAGTCTTCGGGCACGGCCAGGCCTTCCAGCGGCGGGCTGGTGCCCGGCGGGTTGAAGGCGCCGATGCCGGTGCGGATGCCGACGTCGTTCAGGGCGCCGATCAATTCGGCTCCCGTGGGTTCGGGGTCGCCGGGCCGGAAATAGTTGGCCAGGTCGTTGGGATCGCCGCTGGGCAAGCCCTCGGCGGGGCCTGCGGTTTCGGACGATGGCGCCGGCCGAGCCGATACGCGGGCGTCCCCGCTCGGTGCGGGCGTGGACTGCGTGACTTCATTGGCCGGGGCGTGGGTCGCTTTGGGCGCCAGCAGGCGCCAGGCCACCACGGCACCCAGCACCAGCAGCAGGGCGACCACGGCAGGCAGCGCGGACCGGCCAGCGGCCCGCGCCTTGGGAATCACCCGCACACCGTCGCCCGGCGGGGGGGGGGGCGGGGGGGGGGGGGGCCCGTGGCCCTTGTTCAACCACGGACGATTCCTTCGCGTGGCCGTGGCGTCACGGGGTCGCCGGGTTGTAAACGGAAATCGCCCAGCCCATGCGCTCATGGCCGAAGCTGTTCCAGATCGGACTCTTGCCACCGGCGAAGCTGGTGTACCGCGCGGCGCCCGTGCCGGTGGTGCCGCCCCAGAGGCCGGCCCTGACCGTGCCGCCGGTGAAGGTCGGGTGCACGTCGTCGGACTGGATGTAGTCGAAGCTGCTCGAGGACGTGGCGAAATGCGTGTTGGCATCGCGCAGCGTCGAGCGCAGCGTGGAGGTGATGCGGGTCAGGTAGCTGGCCTCGCTTTCACCGGCCACGTAGCGCAGCGCGTCGGAGTCGACCTGGCCGTCGCCATTGCTGTCGTAGTCCGCACCCATGTACTGGGCGAAGCTGTCGGCGCACTGGAAGCCCTTCAGGCGCGCCGAGTTGCACATCGCGTAGTTCATCTTGGCGATGGCCGGCAGGAAGCGGTCGCGCAGGTTCACCGTCTGGCCCGTGCTGGCGTCGCGGCACGAGCTCTGCACGTTGTCGGCGTTGTAGCCGGGGTAGTACAGGTTGGCGATGACCTTGAGCCTGGTGTTGGGATGGGCGTTGGCGTTGATGAAGTCCATGCCCGCGGACACATAGGTACGGCAGGAGTTCACGGCGTTGTCGAGCACGGCATAGTTGCAGGTGCCGGTCTGGCCCTTGAAGCTGGTGCGGGCCTGCAGGCCGTCGTTGCCGCACATTTCGAAGGTCACCACGCGGGTGGACGCAGCCTGCATGTAGGAGCGCTCGGCAACAATCTTGTTGTCGTAGACGTCCTTGGCCACGGCGCCCGACTTGGTGCGCCGGACGCTTTCGATGTCGGCGCCCCAGCTCGCGGCCAGGTATTCGGCGTCCACGGTGGGCGCGGCGTACTTGGCGGCGTTGCTGACCGAGCCGTTGTAGCCGGCGTAGATCGAATCGCCGTAAGCCACCACCCGGTACTTGGTGCTGGTGCCGGCCCGGTCGATGGTCCACGAAACGTTCTGGTTGAGCGTGTTGGCCACGGCCGGGCCCGCGAGGGCCAGCAGTGCCACGGCCGGCAGCCACCGGCCCGCATTGCTGCGGTGTCGAGTTTTCATCAGGTCTCTCCCCTTGGAATTGGTGTGCGTCATGGACCCTGGCCGGCATCCGATACGAAGCGACGGAACCTTGCTGCGATGGCGACGTTCCGGAGTCCCGGACCCGCCCCCTTGCCATCGCTGCCCGGACGCTAGCGTATGGTTCAGACCGATAGCAATGTGCGGTGCAGCACAGTTTCGATCCCCTCGCCGCCGGCGTGACGAAGTCCGGTTTGTCCCCGTGGGGCCGTTGAACCAGGAACGCCACGGGCCAAATCCGCCGCTTCCGGACGGAATCAACGGCGGGTTAGACTCGTTTGGAACCAACAGGGGGTGGGCACGGCATGGGTCTGGCGGGGCTTTGCATCCTTCTGGTCGAAGACCACGGCTTCCAACGCCGGCTGGGCCTGCGGCTGCTGGCCGACCTGGGCCTGACGCAGCTGCACGAAGCCGCCGACGGCTTCCAGGCGCTCGACGTGTTGCGCGCCATGCCGGCCCCGCCCGACGTGGTGCTGGTGGACCTGGACATGCCCGGCATGGACGGTATCGAATTCATCGGCATCGTCGCCCAGGAGCGGCTGGCGCAGTCCATCGCCGTGGTCAGCGCCATGGACCCGGCCCTGCTGCACACCGTGCAGGTGATGGCCAAGGCTTCCGGCCTGCGCGTGCTGGGCTGCATCGAGAAGCCGCTGACGCCTGGAAAGCTCACCACCGTGCTGTCGCTGTATGAAAGCGACGTGGGCGAAGGCGCCGCCATCCTGGACGTGCAGGTCACGCTGGACCAGGCCCGCGAGGCGCTGGCGCGTGGCGAAATCGTGCCCTGGTTCCAGCCGCAGGCCGAGTTTGGCAACGGCAAGATCGTCGGCGTGGAGGCGCTGGCGCGCTGGCGCCTGCCCGACGGCCGCATGGTGCCGCCCGCGGTGTTCGTGCCGATGATGGAGGCCGGCGGCCTGATCGACGAGCTCACCGACCTGATGCTGGTGCAGTCGTGCGCCTGGTGGAAGCGCTGGCAGGCCAAGGGCCTGGATCTCAAGATCTCGGTCAACGTGTCGGCGCAAAACCTCACCGGCCCCGAAGTGGCCGATCGCTACGAAGCCGTGCTGCGCGGGCACGGGCTCAGCCCGGACCAGGTGGTGCTGGAAATCACCGAAAGCTCGGTGATGAGCGACACCGCGCGCGGCCTGGGCATGCTGGCCCGGCTGCGCCTGAAAGGCTTCGGGCTCAGCGTGGACGATTTCGGCACCGGCTATTCGTCGCTGTCCCAGCTGTCGCAGATTCCCTTCTCGGCGCTGAAGATAGACCGCGATTTCGTCAGCGGTGCGCCCACCCAGCCGCGCAAGCGCGCCATGATCGAAACCAGCCTGGACCTGGCCCGCAAGCTCGACCTCAAAGTGGTGGCCGAGGGCGTGGAAACCGTCGAGGAATGGCAGCTGCTGGCGGGCCTGGGCTGTGACTACGCCCAGGGCTACCTGATCTCCGCCGCGGTGCCGGGTGAACAACTCCCCGACGCCATCCTTCGCTGGCGCCAGACGCACCACTAGGCCGGCCATGCCGCGCCCGGGCCCCAAGTTCGGCATCCGGCTGCAGCTGCTGGGCCTGTTCGGCCTGCTGATGTTCACCGGCGCGGCGGTGCTGGCGCTGGACGAGTTCGAGCGCCAGCGCAGCCAGCAGGCGCTGGAAGAGATCAAGGACGAGTCGCTGGCCGGCCTGCGGCGCATGAAGGCGGTGTCGGACGCCTATGGCCTGGATATCGTCGACTCCACCTTCCGGGTCCGCAACGGCCTGATCGCCTGGGAGGAGGGTGAACAGGTGGTGGACAACGCGCGCCTGCGAATTCGCGAACACTGGATCGCCCTGGACGCCATGTCGCACACGGCGCAGCAGCGCGTGCTTTTCGATCAGATCGCGCGGGCGCGCATCCGCGCCGACACCGCCGCCCAGACCCTTCGCGGGCTGCTGGCGCAAAAGGACCTGCAGGCCCTGGGCCGTTTCGCCGACACCGAGCTGTATCCGGCCATCGACCCGGTCACCACGCGCATGAAGTACCTGAGCGACCTGGAGATGATCGAGGCCGAAGCCGGGGTGCGCGAACAGGAACAGCGCGCCCGGCAGGCGGCATGGGTGCGCACGCTGCTGAGCCTGGCGACCCTGGTGGTGGTGGGATTCCTGGGGCACAAACTGGTGCGCAACATCTACAAGGGCGTGGAGGGCCTGACCATCCTCGCCCAGCAGATGCGCCGGCACGACTACCAGGCGGTGCCGCGCTACCGCTCCAGCGGCGAGCTGGGCGAGGTGCTGGACGCGTTCCTGGGCATGCGCGACGACGTCCGCAAGTTCGAGGGTGAACTCAACCAGCAGCTGGCCCGGAACGAGCAGGTGCGCGCCACCCTGCACGAGCGCGAGGTGTTCCAGCGTTCGCTGTTCGCGGCCGCCCGGGTGGCCATCATGTCCATCGACCTGGACGGCCACTTCACCAGCTTCAATCCGCAGGCCGAACGGCTCACCGGCTACCGCGCCGAAGACATGATCGGCAAGCGCAGCATGGAGCGGCTGCTGCTGCGCGACGAGGTGGAGCGGCTGGCCGACAGCCTCACGGCGGCGCGCGACCAGCGCGTGCCCGCCGACGCGCGCCTGATCCCGGTCCTGATCGAACAGGGCTCGCCGCCGCTGGAGTGGAACTTCGTGCGCAAGGACGGCAGCCAGGTGCCGGTGCTGCTGGCCACGTCGGCCATGCGCGACGGCAGCGGCAAGACCGTGGGCTACCTGGCGGTGGGCACCGACCTCACCCAGATCAAGCAGCTCGAGCATCGGCTTCGTCAAAGCGAGACCCGTGCCCGCGGCGCCAGCGAGGCGAAGTCCAGCTTCGTGGCGGCGATGAGCCACGAAATCCGCACGCCCATGATCGGCGTCACCGGCATGCTGGAGGTGCTGTCGCACAGCCAGCTGGACGATGACCAGCGGCGCACCGTGCAGGTGATCCAGCAGTCGGCGCGCTCGCTGCTGCAGATCATCGGCGACATCCTGGATTTCTCGAAGGTCGAGGCGGGGCGGCTGGAGCTGTCGCCCACCACCCTTTCGCTGCCGCGCCTGCTGCAGTCCACGGTGGCCAACTTCAGCGGTTCGGCGTCCAGCAAGGGCCTGGTGCTCACCTGCCAGGTGGACGAGCGCATCGGTCCGGCGCACGTGGCCGACGGGCTGCGGCTGCGGCAGGTGCTGGGCAACTTCCTGTCCAACGCCATCAAGTTCACCGAGGCCGGCATGGTGGAGGCGGCCCTGGAATGGCGCGGCCGCGACGGCGACCGCGACCGCCTCTGCTTACGCAAAACCCACACCCGCCTAGGCGGAAACCCCCCACAGCACTACCACATAGGAAAACGACACCGAAGAACA
>NZ_JAIBFH010000278.1 GCF_019459675.1 Arenimonas sp. | reverse complement strand
CCCCGCCCGCCAAATGCCCCCCCCCCCCGCGTCGGGGCGGTGGGCCGCCCCGTGGGCGGGGCGCGCGGGGCGGGCGGTGCGCCCTTGGGGGGGCAGGCGCAGCTGGCCACGCTGGCTCCGGCGCTGGGCATGGACGAATCGCAGCGCGGCAAGGTGCTCTACCAGATCGCGCTGTGGACCGTGGCGTCCTACCTGCCGGGCGCCTCGACGCGGCTCGAAGCCGTGCCCGCCGCGTCCTACGACGAGCGGCTGCACGAATGGCGCGTGCGCGAAGCCATGAACCGCCGCGACGACGCCAGCGCGCTGCGCGCCCTGGAAGCCATGCCCGCCGCACAGCGCGGTGATCCGCGCTGGCAGTACTACGAAGCCCGCCTGCGCGAGCGCCAGGGCCAGATGGACGCCGCCAAGGCGCTTTATCGCCAGTCCGCCGCCACCGCGACCTTCCACGGCTTCCTGGCCGCCGACCGCCTGGGGCAGTCCTACTACACGCTGTGCCCACGCGAACCGTCCAGGGACGCCGCCCTGCGCCGCCGCGTTGCCAGCAACCCCGGGCTGGTGCGTGCGCTGGAGCTTTACGCGCTTGACCGGGTTGGGCTGGCCACGCGCGAATGGACGGCGCTGCTCACGTCGCTCGATGACGCCCAGCGCTACATCGCCATCGACTACGCGCTGCAGGCCGGCTGGCACGACCGGGCCGTGTTCACCATCGGCACCGATCCCGACGACCTGCAGCATTACCGCCTGCGCTTCCCGCTGCACCACGAAAACGTTCTGCGCCGCGAGTCGCGCAAGAACGCCATCGACCCCGCCTGGGTGGCCGCCCAGACCCGCGCCGAAAGCGCGTTCATGCCGCGTGCGCGCTCGCCGGCCAACGCGATGGGCCTGATGCAGCTGCTGCCGTCCACCGCCGCCATGACCGCCAAGCGGCTGGGCCTGCCCTACAGCGGCCCCGCCAGCCTGTACGACCCCGAGTTCAACATGACCCTGGGCATCGCCCACCTGCGCCACGAACTCGACCAGCACGCCGGCGTCGCGTACCAGGCCATTGCCGCCTACAACGCCGGTCCGGCGCCGGTGATGCGCTGGAACCGCGACCGCCCCGGCTTCGACCCCGATTTCTGGATCGAAACCGTGACGTACAAGGAAACCCGCGACTACATCGCTCGCGTTCTGGCCTTCAGCGTCATCTACGATTGGCGCCTGGACGGCAGCGCCGTGCCCGTGACCGAGCGAATGCTCGGCCGCACGGTGGCAGCCTCTTCGCGCCGCGCTTTCTCCTGCCCCACGCTTCCGGACAAGACAACCACGCCATGACCCCGCTCAAGATCGTGATCCTCGGTGGCACCGGCTTCGTCGGCCGCCACCTGGTGGCGCGCCTCGCCGCCGACGGCCATGCCGTCACCCTGCTCAGCCGCAACCTGGCCTGCCACGACAACCGGATGCTGTCGCCGGGCGTGGTGCTGCGCGAAGTGGATGTGTACGACCCGACCGTGCTGCGGCAAGCCTTCACCGGCGCGGACGTGGTCATCAACCTGGTGGGAATCCTCAACGAGCGCGGCGACAACGGGCGTGGCTTCAGGCGCGCGCACGTGGAGCTGACCAAGCTGGTGATCGCCGCCATGCAGCTGGCCGGGGTTCGACGCCTGCTGCAGATGAGCTCGCTCAACGCCGGCCGCGGCCAGAGCCACTACCTCAAGTCGCGCGGCGAAGCCGAGGCGGCGGTGAAGGCGTCCGGCCTGGACTTCAGCATCTTCGAGCCGTCGGTGATCTTCGGCCACGGCGATGGCCTGTTCTGCCGGTTCGCCGCCCTGCTCAAGCTGGCGCCGGTGATGCCGCTGGCGCGCGCCACTGCGCGCTTCGCGCCGGTGTACGTCAACGACGTGGTGGAAGCATTCATCCGGGCGCTGCACAACCGCAAGACCTTCGGCGAAACCTACGAACTCTACGGGCCCGACGTCTACACCCTGGCCGACATCGTGCGGATGACCGCGGAGGCGCGCGGGCTCAAGCGCCTGGTGCTGCCGCTGCCCGATCCGCTCGGCCGCCTGCAGGCGTTCGTGTTCGACTTCGTGCCGGGCAAGCCGTTCTCGTCGGACAACTTCCGTTCGCTGCTCACCGATTCGGTGGGCGGCATCGACGGCCTGCACCGCCTGGGCATCACGCCTACGCGCGTGTCGGCCAAACTGCCTGATATCCTGGGCCACGTGGACGATCGCCAGACCCGGTATGACCGCTACCGCGCCAAGCGCTGAGCCATGAAGACCTACCTGGTGGGCGGCGCCGTGCGCGACCGCCTGCTCGGCCAGGTGCCGGGCGACAGCGATTGGGTGGTGGTGGGCGCCACGCCCGAGCAGATGGTGCGCGAAGGCTTCGCGCCCGTGGGCAAGGACTTCCCGGTGTTCCTGCACCCGCGCACCAAGGAAGAACATGCGCTGGCGCGCACAGAGCGCAAGACGGCGCCGGGCTACCGCGGTTTCGTTTTCCACGCCGACCAGACGGTCACGCTGGAACAGGACTTGGCCCGCCGCGACTTCACCGTCAACGCCATCGCCCAGGACGCCGACGGCACGCTGGTGGACCCCTTCGGCGGCGCAGCCGACGTGCAGGCGCGGGTACTGCGGCACGTCTCGCCCGCGTTCGCCGAAGACCCGGTGCGCATCCTGCGCGCCGCGCGCTTCCTCGCGCG
Organism: Arenimonas sp.; assembly: GCF_019459675.1. GTDB lineage: Bacteria > Pseudomonadota > Gammaproteobacteria > Xanthomonadales > Xanthomonadaceae > Arenimonas. The sequence continues at coordinate 2,510 of NZ_JAIBFH010000278.1, read as the reverse complement.
CTTCGCGCCGCTGGGCTTCACCGTCGCTCCGGAAACCCTGGCGCTGATGCGCGACATGGTGGCCGCCGGCGAAGTGGACCACCTGGTGGCCGAACGCGTCTGGCAGGAGCTCAAGAAGGCGCTGGAAATGCCCCGTCCCTCGGCCGCCATCGCCCTGCTGCGCGCGTGCGGTGCGCTGGCGCGGCTAATGCCGGAAGTGGATGCGCTGTACGGCGTTCCGCAGCGCCCCGAATACCACCCGGAAGTCGACACCGGCGTACACACGCAGATGGTGCTGGACATGGCGGCGCGCCTGGCCCCGGGCGATGCGCTGGTGGGCTTTTGCGCGCTTACCCACGACCTGGGCAAGGCGCTCACGCCCGCGCATGAGCTGCCCCGGCACATCGGCCACGAACACAGCGGGGTGCGGCCGCTGCGCGCGCTGTGCGCACGCTACAAAGTGCCGGCTGAATTCGCCGCGGTGGCCGAGCTGTGCTGCCGCGAACACCTCAACATCCACCGGCTGGCCGAGCTTCGGCCCGACACGGTGCACGACCTGCTGGCGCGCTGCGACGGCTTCCGCAAGCCCGAGCGCATCCGCCAGCTGGCCCTGGTGTGCGAAGCCGACAAGCGCGGGCGGCTGGGACTGGGCGAATCGGACTACCCGCCGGGCCCGATGCTGCTGGCGCTGCATGCCGCGGCGCTGTCTGTTTCGGCAGGCCACGCGGTGGCCATCGGGCTGACCGGGACGGCCGTCGGTGACTGGCTGCGCAAGGCGCGCATCGAAGCCATCCGGCAAGCCCGCGGCTGAAGCGCCGGGGCCGCAGCGCCGGCGTCAGCGGAAGAGTTTGCGGTCCAGCTTTTCAAGCAGCGTGGCGACCGGCGTGAACGCCAGCGCCCAACCCAGGCCGACGCCCAGCGTGTTGGCCAGGGCGTCGCGCAGGTCGCCCTGCCGGGTGTCGGTGAGATTGGCCTGCGCCCACTCGATGCCCAGCCCCAACAGCACCAGTGCAACGGCTGCCAGGGCCTGCGCGCGGCGCGCGTGGAACACCAGCGTGGCCCACGCCGACAGGGTGAAATAGGCCAGGAAGTGGCCGACCTTGTCCGAATTGGGCGGGCCATCCAGGGTGATCGGCGGCAGCAGCGACAGCGCGATGCAAAGCGCCCAGCCTGCTGCCCAGACGCCCAGCCACAGCCATGGCCTGGCGAACGGCCGCAGCGTCACAGGCGCCGGCTCAGGTCGCCGCGCGCGAACAGCGGGCGGATGTCCACGCCGCGCTGGAAGCCCATCACCTGGAAACGCTCGCCCATTTCACCGGGCAGCGTGAGGCGCTTGACCTCGTTGGTGCGGCGATGGCGCTCCACCAGGTCGTCGATGGCCTCGATGTCCGCCAGCCGGCCCGCCAGGCCGCAGTTGATCAGGAAGCTGGTTTGGGCACAGTAGCCGGCGAAATCGAAGCCGGCGTTGACGCCCGCTTCGGCCAGCGCGGTGAAATCCACGAAGGCGGTGATGTCCTGAAGGCCGGGCAAATGGAACGGATTGCCGTTGGCGCGGTGGCGGTGGTGGCAGACCAGCGTGCCGTCGCTGCGCTCGGGCAGGTAGTACTCCTGGCGCGGGTAGCCGTAGTCCACGAACAGCATCGCCCCGTCCTGCAGCAGCCCGCCCACGGCCTGGATCCAGTAAGGCAGCTGCGGCAGCAGTTCGGAGCGATAACCCTCGGCGAACGGCGCGCCCAGGTAGCGCTCGACGTGGCGCACGGCGGCGTGCAGCAGCGCGTCCGCCGGCTGGTCGACGCGGATCAGCGCGCCCTGCGGATCCAGCGCCACGTGCTCCTGGTAAACCTCGCCGCCGCGCACGGCGAAGCGCGGCGTCGGCAGCGCGTCCAGCACTTCATTGGCGAACAGCACGCCGCGCCATGTCGACTCCGGCGGCCCGTCGAGCCAGGACACGCGGGCGAACACGTCCGGCGCCAGCGACGCCGCCAGGCGCGCGTGTTGCCGCTCGCGCAGGTCGGCGCTGGGCTCGAGGATCAGGTAGCGCGCGGGCAGCGCGTCCATCGCCGCAAGATGCAGCAGCGCGGCTTCGGCGAAGGCGCCGCTGCCGCTGCCGATCTCGAAGAAGTCCACATCGCCGTCCAGCTGTGCGAACACCTGGGCCGCGCCCTCGGCCACGCACTGCGCGAAGGTCGGCCCAAGTTCGGGCGAGGTGATGAAGTCACCCTCGGCGCCGAACTTGCGCGCGCCCGCGCTGTAATAGCCCAGCCCGGGCGCATACAGGGCCAGCTCCATGAAGCGCGAGAAGGGGATCACGCCACCGCTGGCGGCGATCTGCCCGCGGATCAGGCCCAGCAGGCGATCGCTGTGGGCCTGGGCGTCGGCGTCGGGGGCGGGTGCGTCGGGGATCATGATGGAATCTTCAGGTACCAACGCGCAGGATACCGGCAAACCCGCGGAGCCCCGAATGGCCGATCACCGTCCCGTTGCCCTGATCACCGGCGCCGCCCGGCGCGTCGGTGCGCGCATCGCACGCC
>NZ_JAIBFH010000273.1 GCF_019459675.1 Arenimonas sp. | reverse complement strand
GGGGGGCGCGGCGCCACGGTGCTCCACCAATCCACCGGGGGCGCGGCGGGGGGTGCGTTGGGGCGGGGGGTCACGGACGCCGCGGGGGTCCGGGCCGGCCCCTTGGCCGACGGTACGCCGCGCGGCTGGGCCGAGCTGTCGGTGCACCAGGGCGGCGACTACAGCCTGGCCTGGCAGGCCGCCACCGGGGCAGGCGACGAGGCCATCGGCCTGCATGCGCCGCGCGTGCTGCGGCGCGGCGCTTACCCCGCGTTCGGCGTCTACGCCAACGTGTACATGGCGCTGCCCGATGCCGTGGTTGAATTCCGCATCGGCGATGGCGACTGGCAGCCCATGCAGCGCGTGGCCCGCGCCGACCCACGCCTGCTGGCCGAGAACGCCCGGGACGACGAGGCGGCCAACCTTCGTGGCTACGACCGGTCGCCCGAGGCCGCAGCGTCCACGCATCTGTGGCGCGGCACGCTGCCCACCGATCTGGCGGTCGGCGAGCATCGCATCCAGGTGCGCACGCACGATCGCTGGCGCGGAATCCTCTCTGCTAGCGCGACGTACCGGCTGGTGGACGCGGCGCAGTGAGTCCGGCCGCTTCGGCGTCCAGGCCCTCGGGGTCGGTGTAGGGGTAGGGCAGCGAAGGGCCGGGCGTGACGCCGGTCCGCCACGCCGCCAGCGTGCCCTCGATGCGATCGCCGCGCGCCAGCTGCGGGCGCGAAGGCCTGAGCGTTTCAGCTTTCTCGCGGGTGGCGATGGCCAGCCGCGCCTGGTCGAAGGCGGCGGAGAAATCCAGGGTGTGGTTCAGTCCGCCCGCCAGCCAGGCGCGGCCGAAGAACGTCGCCGCCGAGTCGTTGCCGCAGCCAAAAGAGGCACGGTCGGGCCGCGCCGCGGCCAGCACCAGCGTGTCTGGATCGAGAAGCGCATCGATGAAGCCGCCGGCAAAGCAGGCCGAGATCGCAATGACGCGATGACGGATGCCCGACTCGTCCAGGGCCTGGCGGATCATCGCGGGCGTGAGCAGGCGATCCTGGCGTCCTTCGCGGCGCACCAGCAGCTGGTGGTCCTCGGTGCCATGGGTTGTGAAATACAGCAGCAGCACGTCCTGTTCGCGATCCATGCGCTCACCCAGGCCCGCCAGCGCTTTGCGAAGGTTGGCGCGGGTGGCTTCGGGCCATGGCTGGCCGGGCGGGGTGGCGGCGTGGTTGGAAAGCGTAATCACCCGGCCGGCAGCGTCCAGGCGCTGCCCCGCGAGGTCGCGCAGGAACAGGACTTCGTTTTCGAATACCTGCTCGCTGCCGTCGCCCGCGAAGCCCAGCACGAACAGGTCCGGATGGCCCGGGCGCTGCGGCGCCAGGCCGGCCAGTTGGACCATCAGCGCGGCGTCATCCTGCCGCGGCGGCGCGGCGGCCTTGCCCTCCAGTTTGCTGGCGGCATAGCCCACGCCAAAGCCGATCGCGCTTGCCAGCAGCGGCACGGTGCACAGGCTGAGCAGCAGCGCACTGCGGCGCGTCAACCGGCCTCCGGCTCGATGTCGGCAAAACTCTCCACGCGGCGGTGGCCGTGCGTGGCCTCGCCCAGGCGCGGCTGCGGGTAGTCCTGGCGCCTGTCCACCAGCACGGTGCCCAGACCGGCCTCGCGCGCCGCGTCCAGTTCCTCCACCACGTCCGACAGGAACAGCACGGCGGCGGCCGGCACGCCCAGCGCCGCGGTTATCCGGCGATAGCTTTCGGCCTCGCGTTTGCCGCCCATCTGGGTGTCGAACCAGCCCGACACCATCGGCCGCAGATCGCCCGCCTCGCTGTGGCCGAAGAACAGCTTCTGCGCCGGCACCGAGCCCGAGGAGTACACCGCGATCGGATGCCCTGCGCCCCGCCATGCCGGCAGGGCGCTGGCGGCGTCAGGGTAGATATGTGCACGGAAGTCGGCGCGGTCGTAGCCCGCCTCCCAGACCATGCCCTGCAGCGCCTTGAGCGCGGTGTGCTTGCGGTCTTCGTCGATCCAGCCCTGCAGCGCCTCGACGATGACGTCGTCGCTGCAGACGGCGCCCAGTTCGGTCGCCACCTGGTCCAGCCAGTGGCGCACGCCGGGCTCGTCGCCGTGCGCGGCCACGAAGGCGGGCAGGGCGCGGCGCGCGTACGGGAACAGCACGTCCTTCACGAACGAGATGCTGCTGGTGGTGCCTTCGATGTCGGTCAGGATGGTTTTCACTCAGCCGGCCTGCCCGGGCTCGTAGCGCGGGAAGCGCTGGGCGATGTCGGTGCCGGTGAAGTGGCCCACCCAGCCGTCGGGCTCGGTGAAGAAGCGGATGGCGATGAAGCTGGGCTCCGGGCCCATGTCGAACCAGTGGGTGGTGCCGTCGGGCACGCCGATCAGGTCGCCGGTTTCGCAGCGGATTTCGTAGACCTTGCCGTCCACGTGCAGGGTGAACAGGCCCGAGCCGGCGACGAAGAAGCGCACTTCGTCCTCCTTGTGGAAGTGTTCGTCCAGGAACTTGGCGCGCATGGCGTCCTTGTTCGGGCTGTCGGGCGCGATGCTCACCACGTCCACCGACTTGAAGCCGTTCTCGGCCACCAGCTGGTCGATGTCGGCGCGGTAGGCGGCCATCACCTCGTCGGGCGTGGCGCCCGGCTGCACGGGCTGCGCCGCCTGCCACTGCTCGAAGCGCACGCCGATCTGCCGCAACTGTGCGGCGATGGCCGCCAGGTCGGTGCTGGCGAACAGCGGGGTGGCGGGGTCGGTGTCGTTGAAGATCCGAAGGCGGCTCATGCGTGCAGTCTCCGCAGGTCGAGTTCGCAGGCGAAAAGGAATTCGAAGGCGTCCAGGTGGCGGCGCGCCTCGGCCATGTCGCGGCCCCAGGCGTACAGGCCGTGGCCGTCGATCAGATAGCCCCAGAGCGGGCCGGCGTCGAGCAGGCCTTCCACCTGGGCGGCCAGGGCGGGCATGTCCTGGGTGTTGGGCAGCACCGGCACGTCGATGGCCATTTCGTGGGTCTGGTTGCCGGCGAAGGCCTTCAGCAGTTCATAGCCTTCCAGGTGCACGTGGCCCTGCGCCGCGAACAGCCGCGACGACACCGTCTGCACCCGCGAGTGGGTGTGCAGCACGCAGCCGATGTCCGGGTAGCGGGCGTAGAGCTGCGTGTGCAGCAGCGTCTCGGCCGAGGGCCGGTGCGAGGTGGCGACGCCCTTGCCGGCCAAGTCCACCACCATGATGTCGTCCACCGACAGCCGGCCCTTGTCGCGGCCCGAGACGGTGATGGCGGCATGGTGGTCGTCCAGGCGCATCGAAAAATTGCTGCTGGTGGCCGGCGTCCAGCCCAGGGCCGAAAGCTCCCGGGTGTTGGCGACGATTTCCGCAGCGCAGGCGCCCAGCCGGGCGGGGTCGTAGGGCAGGTTTTCCATCCTTGGAAGTCTAGCCCAAGCGGTCGTGAATGGCGTCTTGACCCACGTCAACGCTGCATTCACCCGGGAGCGCTAAACTGCACCCAGCCACCGGAATCGTCCGTAGCCAACCGAGTGAACCCATGACCAGCCAGACTCCGTCCCGCCGCCGCTTCCTCATCCAGGCCGTCGTGGCCACCGCCGCGTTGCCGTTCGTGGCCTCGGGCCTGATCGGCACCGTTCAGGCCCAGGCGCTGAAGCCGCTGCCGGTCGACAACGCCCAGGCGGTTGCGCTCAAGTACATCCTTGACGCCACCAAGACCAAGGAGCCCATCTTCAAGCCGGGCTCGAACTGCGGCAACTGCCAGTTCTTCACCGCCGCCACCGGTGCCTGCACCCTGTTCCCGGGCTTCAGCGTGCCGGCCGCCGCCTGGTGCAGCGCCTGGGCCAAGAAGGCCTGAACCACCTCCGGGCGTCTCGTTCCCTGAGACGCCGGTGCGGCTAGAATCCCCGGCATCACTGGTGTCGGGGATTGTCTTGTCCGCTTCTGAAACCACTTTCGCACTGCTGGGCCTGCTGCTGGGCCTGATTATCTCTGCCGCTGCGTCCGTCGCCGTGGCGCGCCGCCGGTGGGCCCAGGCCCAGGCGGTGGGTCGCAGCGAGCGAGAACCCGAGCTGGCGCGTGCCGCCAGCGAACTGCAGTCCGCCACCGCCCAGGCGGCCGAGCTCAGGGCTCGCCTGATCGGGCTGGAGGCCGACTATCGCCAGGTCCGCGAGGGCCGCGAAGCCGCCGAGAACCGGACCGCCGGCCTAGAGGCCCGCCTGCAGGAGCAGCAGCAATCCGCCGAACAGCGCTACCGCGACCTGGAAGGCGCGCGGGAGCGGCTCAAGGCCGAGTTCAAGTCGCTGGCCGCCGACATCCTGGAAGACAAGTCCAAGCGCTTCGGCGAAGCCAACGTGCAGCAGATCGGGCAGTTGCTCAACCCGCTCAAGGAGCAGATCGACGGCTTCCGCAGGGTGGTCAGCGAGTCTTACGAGAAGGAAAACAACTCGCGCGTGGCGCTGCACTCCAAGATCGAGGACCTGGTGCGGCTGAACCAGACCCTGGGCCAGGAAGCACAGACGCTGAGCCGCGCGCTCAGCGGCGACAACCGCAGCCAGGGCTACTGGGGCGAACTCAAGCTCGAGCGACTGCTCGAGACCGCGGCGCTGGAGAAGGGTCGCGACTACCTCACCCAGGAGAGCTTCAAGGACGGCGACGGCGACCGCTACCGGCCCGACGCGCTGCTGCGACTGCCCGACGACAAGAGCATCGTCATCGACGCCAAGATGGTGCTGGTGGACTATCAGCGCGCCTGCGAGGCCACCGACGACGCCGAGCGCGAGCAGCATTTCGCCCGCCACGGCGTCGCGCTGCGCAACCACGTCAAGCAGCTGGGCGAAAAAGACTACAGCCGGCTCGAGGGCCTCACCAGCCCGGAGCTGGTGCTGATGTTCGTACCGGTGGAGGCGGCGTTCCTCGAGGCGCTTCGGCGTGATCCGCAGCTGTATGGCTACGCCTTCGACCGCAAGATCATCCTGGTGGGGCCCAGCAACCTGCTGGCCTCGCTCAAGCTGGTGGCGCAGATCTGGCGCACCGAACACCAGAACGCCAATGCCAAGGCCATTTCCGACCGCGCCTCGAAGCTCTACGACAAGTTCGTGCTGTTCGCCGAGGACATGCTCAAGGTCGGCGATGCGCTGGAGCGGGCCCAGAAGGCCCAGCAGGACGCGGTGTCCAAGCTGTCCACCGGCCACGGCAACCTGGTGCGCCAGGCCGAAATGCTGCGCAAGCTGGGCGTGTCGCCCACCAAGCGCCTGCCGGCCTCGCTGCAGGACCCTGCCGACGAGGGCGACGACAACCCGGCCGACACCGCGGGACCGCTGGCCTAGGACTTCGCTCCCGCGCCGCGCGGGCCGCGCGTCCGGGCCGGATTAGGTAGACTCCGGGGCTGGTATCGGGGAGGAGCACCACGGATGTTCATTCGTTTCTGCATCATCAGCCTGCTCTGGCTGGCCATCGTTTCCGGGGTCCAGGCCCAGGGCATTCCCGCCGCACCGGCGGCCGAACCCACCCTCGCCGAGCAGATCGATGCGGCGGTGAGGCCGGTGGCCGATGCGGTGTCCGGCGCGATCTTCTACTCGGTGCGCGTCAGCGGTACGGACGAGGCACCGGTGATGTTCCCGCTGATCGTCGGCTGGCTGATCCTGGCCGCGCTGATCTTCACGCTCTATTTCCGCTTCATCAACATCCGCGGCTTCAAGCACGGCTTCGACCTGATCCGGGGCAAGTACAGCGACCCCGGGTCCGCAGGTGAGGTCAGCCACTTCCGCGCCCTGACCTCGGCCGTGTCGGGCACGGTGGGGCTGGGCAACATCGCCGGCGTCGCGGTTGCCATCACCATCGGTGGCCCGGGTGCCACGTTCTGGATGGTGCTCGCGGGCCTGCTGGGCATGTCATCGAAGTTCGTCGAGTGCACGCTGGGCGTGATGTACCGCCTGGAGAAGCCCGACGGCACGATTTCCGGCGGCCCGATGTACTACCTCAGCCGCGGCATCGCCGCGAATTATCCCAAGGCCGCGTGGTTCGGCATGGTGCTGGCGGTGGTGTTCGCGGTCTGCACGATGCTGGGCGCCATCGGCGCCGGCGCGATGTTCCAGGCCAACCAGGCCTATGCGCAGGTGGCCAACGTCACCAACGGCGGCATGGAGAACGGCGGTCTGTGGTTCGGGCTGGCGTACGCGGTCCTGGGTGGCGTCGTGGTCATCGGCGGCATCACCCGCATCGGCAGCGTCACGGCCAAGCTGGTGCCGGGCATGGCGGCGCTGTACCTGGTCGGCGCGCTGATCGTGATCCTCAGCAACCTGTCGCAGGTCCCGGCGGCGTTCATGGCCATCATCGATGGCGCCTTCACCGCCGAGGGCGTCTCGGGTGGCGTCATTGGCGCCCTGATCCAGGGTTTCCGCCGCGCCTCGTTCTCGAACGAAGCGGGCCTGGGGTCGGCGGCCATCGCCCATTCCGCGGTCAAGACGCGGGAGCCGCTGAGCGAGGGCTTCGTCGCGCTGTGGGAACCGTTCATCGACACCGTTGTGATCTGCACCATGACCGCGCTGGTCATCATCATCACCAACCAGCACGTGGTGGGCGGCGCCGATGGCGTGCAGCTGACTTCCAACGCCTTCGCCACGGTGTCGCCGCTGATGCCCTACGCGCTGGCCTTCGTGGTGCTGCTGTTCGCGTTCTCCACCACCATCACCTGGGCCTACTACGGCGCCAAGGCCGCCAGCTTCCTGTTCAAGGAATCCAAGGTGGCCCTGTACGGCTTCAAGTTCTTCTACCTGGCCATGGCGGTGGTGGGCTGCACCATGCCGCTGGCCAGCATCGTGGACATCGCGGACGGCCTGCTGTTCATCATGGCCATCCCGAACCTGATTGGCGTCTACCTGCTGATGCCGGTGGTGAAGCGCGAGCTGGCCAGCTACCTGGCGCGACTGAAGTCGGGCGAGATCAAGCCCGCGGCCGATTGGGTGGGTTGAACCGGATCCGAATGAGTACCGAACTCCCCCTGCCGCCGCAGGAGCTTTCGCTAGGCGAGCAGCTCCGGAGCCTGATCGACCAGATTCCCGACGAAGGCGTCAACCTGGGAGCGCTGCTGGATGTGTTCGGCGACGAGGGCCTGCTGTTGCTCACGGCCATGATGGTGCTGGTGTTCCTGGTGCCGGTTTCGATCCCCGGCGTCAGTACCGTCTTTGGCGCGGCGATCCTGATGGTGGGCGTCAGCCGGCTGACGGGGCGCGCCCTGTGGCTGCCGCGGCGCCTGCGCGAGCGCAGCCTGCCGGGCGCACGCGTGCGCGCCGCGCTGGCGGGCGGGCTGCGCTGGGTCCAGCGCTTCGAGCGCGTCAGCCGGCCACACCGGCTGCGCAAACTGGCCGAGCAGCGCGGCTGGTTGATCGTGGGCAACCTGGCCTTCATTTCGGCGGCGCTGCTGCTGATGGCGCCGCTGAGCTTCCTGCCCTTCAGCAACACGCTGCCCGGCGTGGCGCTGCTGATGTATTCGATCGGCTTCATCCAGCGCGACGGCGGCGCGGTTCTGGCCGGGCACGTGGCCCAGCTGGCGTCGGTGGTCTATTTTTCGGTGGTGCTGGTGGGCGGCGGCGCCGCCCTGCGGGCCCTGTGGGCCTGAGCCGCTTCGGGTCCAGGCCAGGGCAACCTCACGCCTGGCGGTAGTTGTCCTGCACCGGATAGCGTCGCGCGTAGGCGATGAAGGCCATGGCCGCCACCGCGGCGAAGGCCGCGAAGAAGAACATCAGGAAGGCGTTTTCGCTCCACCCCTGGCCCTTGATCCACGAGATCACGACCGGATGCCGCACGCTGACGTTGGTCAGCAGCACCCACAGCCCGCCAAAGGTGCTGGTGAGGTACCAGAAGGCCATGATCACGCCCTTCATCGCTTGCGGGGCCTGGCTGTAGGCGAACTCCAGCGCGGTGGCCGACACCAGCACCTCGCCCAGGGTCAGCAGCAGGTAGGGCCAGGTCTGCCAGCCGATGGACAGGTTGGCGCCCGCGTCCAGCTGCAGCTGGATCGCCCCGGCCACTACCCAGGCCACCGCCGAGAAGGCGATGCCCCAGCCCATGCGGCGCAGCGGCGTGGGGTTGAAGCCGAACCGGCGCAGGGCAGGGTAGAGCACGATGTTGTTGAACGGGATCAGCATCATCACGAACAGCGGGTTGAGCGCCTGCATCTGCGAAGGCGAGGCGAACCAGCCACGCAGGAAGGCGGCCACGCCATCGGGAAGGGAGGAGAAGGTCGGCATCACCATCTCGCCGCCCTGGAGCACCCAGGTAGAGGCCTTCTGGTCGAACAGTGACCAGAACGGAGTGACCAGCGCGAACACGATCAGGATGCGAAGCACCGCGCGCACGCCTTCGATGGCCGCGTCCGGATGGGCGCCCCGGGCGCGCTCGAGCTGCATCGAGGCGCCCCAGCCCACGCCGCCGATCAGCGTGCCCAGCGCCAGGCAGGCCGTGATCACGAAGCCCCAGCCCGTCGGCCAGATCGAGGCGCCGATGGCCCACAGCAGCAGCATCGCCGTCGCCACGAAGATCGCCAGCGCGGCGATCACGCTGCCCGGGCCCGGCCCGCCGCGGGTCAGCGCGGTGCGGATCACGCTCAGGAACGAGTCGGGATCGGGGCCTGAGGGCGGCACGTTCACGTACTGCCGTCGCCCCAGCCAGAAGATGAAGGTGGCGATGAACATCAGGATGCCGGGAATGCCGAAGGCCCAGGCCGCGCCCCAGTTGCGAAGCACCAGCGGCATCAGCAGCGAGGCGAAGAAGGAGCCGAAGTTGATGATCCAGTAGAACGCATCGAACACCACGCGCGCCCGGCTCTTGTTGGTCTGGTCGAACTGGTCGCCGACAAAGGACACCACCAGCGGCTTGATGCCGCCCGAGCCCAGCGCGATCAGGAACAGGCCGGTGAAGAAGCCCGAACGGCTGTCCTCGAACATCGCCAGGCAGGCGTGGCCGGCGCAGTAGATCAGCGAGAACCACAGCACGGTGTTGTACTTGCCGAAGAAGCGGTCCGAGAGCCAGCCGCCCAGCAGTGGGAAGAAGTACACGCCGATCACGAAGGTGTGGAAGATGTCCTTTGCGTAGCCCTGCTTGTCCAGGATCGGCAGCGCCGCCAGCAGCACGCTGGCCGCCAGGAACTCCACCAGAATGTTGCGCATGCCGTAGAAGCTGAAGCGCTCGCAGGCCTCGTTGCCGATGATGTAGGGGATCTGCCGCGGCAGCGGGGCGGCGGCTTCGACGGGAGCGGCAGGGGTGGCGGTCATCGCGTTCCCGGGATCAGCCGAAGAGCTTGAACGCCAGGACCACCAGCACGAGCACGGGGGCGACGATGCAGATCAGGAAGCGCCAGATGGCGAAGCCGGCCTTGGACAGCTGCGACAGCTCGCTGCGGGCAATGTCGCGGCTGAGGAAGTAGCCGGCGAAGATGGCGATCAGCAGGCCGCCGATCGGCAGCATCAGGTCGGACGCCACGAACTCGATGGCGCCCTGCAGGTCGCGGCCGAACACCCGCACGTTCTGCCAGACGTTGAAGCCCAGCGCCGTCACCAGGCCGATGGCCCAGATGAAGAGCGCCGCCACGATCGCCGAGGTGCGGCGCGACATCTTGCCCATCTCCACCAGGAACGCGGTGGGCGGCTCGAGCAGCGAGATGGACGAGGTCCATGCCGCCACGAACAGCAGACCGAAGAACGCCACCGCGTAGGGGATGCCGAAGGGCATGTCGTTGAAGGCCAGCGGCAGCGAGGTGAAGATCAGGCCCGGGCCGCCGCCCGCCGGCGCGATGCCGAAGGTGAACAGCACCGGGAAGATCGCCAGGCCGGCCAGCAGCGCCACCGACGTGTCGGTGGCCGACACCACCACGGCCACGCGCGGGATCGAGATGTCCTTGGGCAGGTAGGCACCGTAGGTCATGATGCCGCACATGCCCAGGCTCAGCGAGAAGAAGGCCTGGCCCAGCGCCGCCAGCAGGGTGTCGCCGGTGACTTCGCTAAAGTCGGGCTTGAACAGGAACTCGATGGCCTGCCCGACGTTGCCGGTGCTGATGCCGTAGCCCAGCAGGCCCAGCAGGATCAGGAACAGCAGCGGCATCAGGAACTTCACCGCGCGCTCCAGGCCCTTTTCCACGCCGAGCGCCACCACGCCGACCGTCACCAGCATGAACATGCTGTGCCAGAAGATCAGGGTGCCGGGGCTGGCCAGCATGCCGGTGAAGGTGGCGACCGGATCGGTGATCGGCGCGCCGCCAAAGATTTGCGCGATGTACAGCCAGGTGTAGTGCATGGTCCAGCCACCGACCACGCTGTAGAAGCTCAGGATCAGCACCGCCGCGACCATGCCGATCCAGCCGATCACGGTCCAGCCGCCGCTGTGGCCACCTTCGCGCGTGAGCTTGCGCAGCGTGTTCACCGGGCTCATGCGGCCCTGGCGGCCCATCAGGATTTCCGCGGCCATGATCGGCAGGCCCACCAGCACGATGCAGGCCAGGTAGATCAGCACGAACGCGCCGCCACCGTTGTCGGAGGCCAGGTAGGGGAAGCGCCAGATGTTGCCCAGGCCCACCGCCGAACCGCTGGCAGCGAGGATGAAGGCCAGGCGCGAGGACCACATGCCGTGGATCGAGTGATTGTCCATGTTTGGTTCCGAGTCTTGTCCGGGATCAGGTGCCGTTGCGCAGGTAGCTGTGGCGATAGCCATAGCCGAAATAGATGGTGAAGCCGACCACGGTCCAGGCGCCCAGCAGCGCCCAGTTGTACCAGCCCATGAAGAACACCAGGGCCAGGCAGGAGACGGCGCCCAGGATGCAGACCACCGGGGCGAACGGCACGCGGAAGGCGCGCGGCAGGTCGGGCCGGGTCTTGCGCAGCACCAGCACGCCGATGCAGACGGTGGCGAAGGCCAGCAGGGTGCCCATGGACACCAGGTCGCCCAGGACGCCCAGCGGGAAGAACGCCGCCAGCGCCGCGGCCACCAGGGCCACCACCACGGTTGCCTTGTGCGGCGTGCCGAACTTGGGATGTGCCGCGCCGAAGAACTTCGGCAGCAGGCCGTCGCGCGACATCGCGAAGAAGATGCGCGGCTGGCCCATCAGCATTACCAGGATCACCGAGCTCAGGCCGGCGACCGCGCCGATCTCGACCGCAAGCTTCAGCCATGCGAGGTCGGCATAGGGCTCCAGCGCCGTGGCGACGGGCTTGGCCGTGCCCAGTTCCGTGTAGGGCACCATGCCGGTGAGCACGGCGGCGACGATGATGTAGAGGATCGTGCAGACCACCAGCGAGCCGAGGATGCCGATGGGCATGTCACGCTGCGGGTTCTTGGCTTCCTGGGCCGCCGTGGACACCGCGTCGAAGCCGATGTAGGCGAAGAAGACGATGGACGCGCCGCGCAGCACGCCTTCCCAGCCAAAGCGGTCGCCGCCTTCGTTTTCGGGGATGAAGGGCACCCAGTTGTCGGGGTTCACGTACTGCGAACCGAAGCCGATCAGGGCCAGGATCACCGTGACCTTGATGGCGACGATGATGCCGTTGGCAAAGGCCGACTGGCGCATGCCCACGTAGCACAGCGCGCCCACCGCGCAGACGATCAGCACGGCCGGCAGGTTGAACAGCGAGCCGGTCGTCAGCACTTCGCCATTGGTATAGGTGAAGGGTGCGGAAGCCAGCCACGCGGGGAACTTCCAGTCCGAACCGGCCATGCCGGCCAGGTTCTCCATCAGGCTGACCGTGTACGCCGACCAGCCCACGGCGACGGCGGACGCGGCGAACAGATACTCCAGCACCAGGCTCCAGCCGACGAACCAGGCGATGGCCTCACCGAGGGTGGCGTAGGTGTAGCTGTAGGCGCTGCCGGACACGGGGATCATGGCCGCAAATTCGGCGTAGCAAAGGCCGGCAAAGGCGCAGGCCAGCCCGGCCAGGACGAAGCTGAGCATGATCGCGGGCCCGGCGTGGTTGGCCGCCGCCTGGCCGGTCATCACGAAGATGCCGGCGCCGATGATCGCGCCAATGCCCAGCAGCAGCAGGTGGCGCGCGCCGAGCACGCGCTTGAGGTTGGCTTCGCCGGACAGGCTGCCCTCCACGGGTTCGCCGGCGTCGACGTGCGGCATGGCGGCAACGGGTTTGACGATCAACAGGTTCTTGAGCATGGCGGTAGGGCCTCGGTGCGTGTCGTCGTCAGGGAGTGGGGGGTTGGCGTGGGGACGCGAGTGCGCCGCCGAGATAAAGCTTTAGGATCTTGTAGCCGGTGTAGGCCAGGTTTCCGGCCAGCACCGGGTTCAGCTTGTTGTACAATGATTAGGGCA
>NZ_JAIBFH010000250.1 GCF_019459675.1 Arenimonas sp. | reverse complement strand
CCTGATCACCGAGATGCTGGACGTGGCCGGCATCGGGGCCGGCACGCTGGCGATGGACTCCCAGCCGGTCCGGGTGGCGGCCGCGGTGCGTGAAGCCATGACCCTGATCGCGCCGCAGGCCGACGCCCGCGGCATGACGGTCAGCGGACCGGCCAGCGGCGATCCGTCGCTGGCGGTGGCGGCCGATCCGCGTCGGCTGCGCCAGGTGCTGCTGAACCTGCTGGGCAACGCGGTGAAGTACGGCCGGCCTGGCGGCCGGATTGATATCGAAGTCGCGGCGCGGGACGGCCAGGTGGCGCTGGCGGTTCGCGACGATGGCCCGGGCCTGTCGGAAGAAGCCCAGGGCCGGCTGTTCAGGCCGTTCGAGCGGATCGAGCAGACCGCGCGCGGCGTCGAGGGCACCGGCCTGGGGCTGGCCCTGAGCAAGCGGCTGGTGGAAGCCATGGGCGGAGCGATCGGCGTGGACACCCGGCCCGGTGAGGGCGCCCGTTTCTGGTTCCGGCTGCCCGCGGCCACGGCCGCCCCGCTCGCCGAACATCCCCGCCAGGCTCCGGAGCCCAGACAGGCCGGCGCCCACCGCCTGCTGCTGGTGGAAGACAACGCCTCCAACCGGGCCCTGGTGGCGACGGTGCTGGAGCGCAATCCCGGCTGGCAGCTGGTCCAGACCACGTGCCTGGCCGAGGCGCGCGCTGAGCTCGCGGTGCACGCGTTCGACCTGATCCTGCTGGACCTGCACCTGCCTGATGGTGACGGCCTGGAGCTGCTGCAGTGGCGGCGGGACGCGGGACGCCCCTTGCCGCCGGTGCTGGTGCTCAGCGCGGACGCCACGCCCCAGGCGCGGGAGAGAGCGCTGCGCGCAGGCGCCGCCGGCATGCTGACCAAGCCGTTGGACCTGCGGCAGTTCCACGCGGAGATAGCCCGATGCGTGCAGTAAGCGAACGCGAGCTGCTGTCGGCCCGGATACTGGTGGTGGATGACGGCGCCGAAAACGTTGCCCTGGTGGAGGAGCTGTTGGCGCGCGAAGGCTTCGATCAGGTGCTGGGCACCACCCAGCCCGAACGCTGCCTGGAGTTGGTGCAGGCCTTCGAGCCCGACCTGGTGCTGCTGGACCTTTGGATGCCGGGTGTCGACGGCTTCGGGCTGCTGGCGCAGTTGACCGCCCCGCGCCCCGGCGCGTGGCCACTGCCGGTGATCGTGCTGACCGCGGACGCAACGCGGCGCACGCGCCACCGCGCCCTGGGGCTGGGTGCACGCGATTTCGTTACCAAGCCCTTCGACCCACTCGAGGTGCTGCTGCGGGTCTGGAACCACCTGGAAGTGGCCCTGCTGCTGCGCCGGCTGCAGGCGCTGGGCGGCGCCACCGGCCTGCCCAGCCGCCCGGCCGGGGACGAACCCCCGGCCTGAGCGGTGGCCCGGCGGGTTGCC
Organism: Arenimonas sp.; assembly: GCF_019459675.1. GTDB lineage: Bacteria > Pseudomonadota > Gammaproteobacteria > Xanthomonadales > Xanthomonadaceae > Arenimonas. The sequence continues at coordinate 4,920 of NZ_JAIBFH010000250.1, read as the reverse complement.
CGCCGGGATGGAAGCCGCTTTAGTTGCGGATCGGAACCAGCGTGATCTCGACGCGGCGATTCTCGGCGCGGCCGGCGTCGGTGGCGTTGCTGGCGATCGGATGGTTCGCGCCGGCGCCGGTGACTATCAGGCGCTGGTTGTTCACGCCGCGGCTGGTGAGATAGTTCGCGACGGCCTGGGCACGCTGTTCGGACAGGCGCTGGTTGTAGGCGGCGGCACCAACGCTGTCGGTGTGGCCGGCGACCTCGACGATGGTCTGGTCGTACTCGCCCAGCGTCGCGGCAACGGTGTTGAGCACCGAATAGGACTGGCTGCGCAGCGCATAGCTGTCGAAGGCGAAGGTGATCGCCTCGGGCATGTCGAGCGTGATGTTGTCGCCCTGGCGCACCACTTCCACGCCGGTGCCGGCCATGCGGGCGCGCAGGTCGCGCTCCTGGTTGTCCTGGTAGCGGCCGATGGCGCCGCCGGTCAGGCCGCCCACACCTGCGCCGACCAGCGCACGCTGACGGCGCTCGGTGGCATCGTTGCCGCTCAGCAGGCCGGCCACCACGCCCACGACGGCGCCGATGGTGGCGCCCTTCTGGGTGCGGCTCATGCCTTCTTCCTGCTCATTGCCGTACTGGTCGCGCGGCGGCGGGCTGTTGGCGTAGCCACCGGTGCTCTGGCAGCCGGCAAGGAAAGTGGCCAGCACGGCCGTGACGAGCAAAGTCTGGGTTGGATTCTTCATGTCGAACCTCGTTGAATGCATGGATTGCCTTCACAACTAAGCACGGATCGGCGTCCGACCGCAGCCCGCGCCGCGCTGCCGTTCAGGCTTTTGTTCTGAACATGAACGAGATCAACGGGTGTGGCGGCCTGGCGTGCGCGGGTGCGCCGGCGCACGGGGCATGCGCCTGCCCACCGTTCAGATAGCGCGACAGTGCAGCGGCCGTCCGTGGCGCGGCGCCCGGGCGTCTTTCGCGCCGATTGCGCGCCGCCTGCGGTCAGCCTGCCGCCGCGAACCGGTCCAGGGCCTTCTCGGCCTGGCCGCGCTCGAAGTCACCGAGCCGGCGGGCGGCGGCGCGATAGCGCTCGATCAGGGCCGGGTCGGCGGGCATCACACCGGCCAGGGACTTGAGCACTTCGCCGGCCTCGAAGTCCGAACCGATGTCGCTCAGCAGCGTCAGCACGCCGTCGGCCGTGGCCGCGTCCACCGGGCCGGCGCGCAGCAGCTGGTTCAAGGCTTCGCGCAGTTCGAAGTCGGATCCGATGGTGCGCGCCAGCCGGAAGTAGGCGGCCCTGGCCTCCGGCGAAGCGCCCAGGCGCGGCGCGGCGGAAGCCAGCACTGCGCGGGTTTCAAAGTCACTGCTGATGCCGTGCGCGGCGTCCAGCGCCATCACCACCTGGGCGGCCGACGGCTGCCCGCGGGTCAACAGTGCGTCCAGCACGCGGCGCTGTTCGAAGTCCGAGCTGATGCCGGCCAGGGCCTTGCGCCACGCGCGCAGCACGTCGCCGTCCGGCGGCAATGTTTCGGCCAGGGACGACAGCAGTTCGGCCTGTTCGAAGTCTGAGCTGATCTGCATGGAAAGCTCCAGCAGCTGCACTTGCTGGGTCGGCGGCAGGTCCTGCGAATCCAGCGCCGCCTGAAGCGCCTGGCGCATCTCGAAGTCGGACGTGATGTCCTGCATCAGTTTCATCACCCGGTCCATCTGCGCGGCGTCCAGCGCCGCGTTGTTGAAAAGCACCGCGACATAGCGTGCGGCTGAATGGTCGGCCTTGATCAGCGCAATTTCGGCCAGCAGGGCATCGGGCCCGCCCTTGGCCAGCAGGGCCTTGCCGCGCGAATCGGCGTTGATGCCCGTTTCGCGCAGCACCTCGGGCAGCCGCTGCGCCAGCCACGCGCGCCCGGCGTCCAGCGGCTGCGGGCTGCCGTCCATCCGGTAATCGCGCTGGATCGCGCCGTCCTTGCCGTAGATATGAATCTCGCGTTTGACGCCGTCGCGGGTTTCCACGATTTCGAACTTCGCGCCCTTGCCCAGGCGCGTGACGTCGGTGCCGGCGTCGTTGAAATCGACGCTGCCCACCTGCTTCACGTCCAGCCTGTGGTTGCCGGAGCTTTGGCGATAGCTGTAGTTGTTGCCGCCCACGATCATGCGGCGGACGCCGTCGCCCAAGCCTTCGGCGGCGAACGTGGTGACGGCCAGGCCGGGCAGCGCCACCAGGGCGACCAGGGCGGCGATGAGTGCGGTGCGGCGAAGCGTGGGCGACAGGGGGCGCAGGGACATCGGGGATTCCTCCAGCAGGTTTTTCACGCGGCGCAGCACGTGGCCGGAATCACTGGCCATGGCCACCGCCAGCGCGGGGTTTCCGGCGCGGGCGCCGGCGTGGGAAAGGCAGGTGGCCAGGCATTCGGCCAGCGGGCGGCCGCTGCCCAGCAGCTGCGCGGCGCGCGCGTCGCAGGCGTCTTCGGCCAGCGCCTCCAGGCGGTGGCGGGCGTGCCATGCCAGCGGATGGAAGAACAGCGGCAGCAAAGCCAGGCGCTGGGCGATGCGCCAGGCCGGGTCGCGGCGCTGCAGGTGGCTGAGCTCATGCGCCAGCAGCGCACGCTGCTGGCGGGCATCCAGCGACGCGGCCCAATCGGGCAGCAGCACGCGGGCGCCCGGGAGCACCAGGGGGCTGACGGCGTACGGGCTCACCCGCAGCGTGGGTGGCGCGATGCCCAGTTCGGCGGCCAGCCGGCGTGCGTGGCGCACCAGGCTTTCATCCGCGGGTTTTCCGCTCCGCGTCGCGGCGCAGCCGAGACGGTGCAGCGCCAGCGCCTGCCGCCCCAGCCGAACCAGGCCCACGATGAGGCCCAGCGTCCACAGGGCCAGCAGGGCCAGCGCGATCACATCGGGCAAGGCGATGCGCGCGTCCTGCGATGGCACGCCGTCAGAGAGAGCGGTGTCGCCATCCGCTTCCGGAGAAGCCGCCAGCATCGCCGGCGCGGGCAAATTCAAGGCCGCATTCAGGGCCTGGCTGGCGTCCCGTCGTGGTGCCGGCGTCATGAAGGCCTTGTCGGGGTCCGGTGATCGTGCCGGAGCCATCGCATCCTGGCGCGCCTGCGGTGTGGCGGTGCCGGTGTCCGTGGCTTGCCGGTGGCTGACCGTGGCGCGTTCCAGCGCCGGCAGCGCGGTTGCCAGCGTGGCCGACAGCAGCGCACCGAACAGCGCCGTGCGCCAGGCGAGCTCGGCCCAGCCGAGGTGGCGCAGCCAGCCCGCGCGTTCGGCCAGCCAGGTGGCGCCCAGCAGCACGCTGGCATGCAGGGCGAGGGTGAGCAGAAAAGACAGCGGCAGGTCGAGTTCGCCCATCACTTCTTCCCCTTCGGCGCAGCGGCCAGCAGGGCCTGGATGCGTTCGAGGTCGCCCGGCGCCACGTCCTTCTCATTGACCAGGTGCGCCAGCAGGGCCTTGGGATCGCCGCGGAACAGGTTCTGGATCAGGTCGCCGACCATGTTTCGGCGCACCTGCGATTCGCTGACCAGCGCGCGGTAGTGAAGCATCCGGCCGTCGCGCCGCTGGGCCACGATGCCGCGCTTGGCCAGGCGGGTGAGCAGGGTGGCCACCGTGGTGTGGGCCAGCCCGCGGCTTTGCGCCAGTGCGGCCGCCACGTCGCCCACGCTGGCTTCGCCGCGCCACAGTACGCGCATCAGGTCCAGCTGCAGTTCGCTCAGGGCAACGGCTTCGAGATCGTTTTCCATGGGGCCGGGAATTCTTCTACATGTGTCGTACTACAGTTGTAGAACAAGCGGGCCCTGTTGGCAACAGGCCACAAGTCACGGCCCCGCCGGAATCCTCGGGTTCCTCGTAGCGACGGCCATCGGTCAACGCGCGCCGCGATGGACGCGACCCGCGCCCCGGTCGCGTCGGCCGACGTCAGGGCGTGGTTTGGCACTTGCCCAGGTACCCGTCCAGGCTCGCCACGTCGTCCCAGTGCCGGCTCATGCGTTCAAGGGCGGCGTCGCGCTGCATCGGCAGCAGGAAACGCTGCGACACCGCATGGTCCACCGCGGCGGCGGCGGCACGCATGAAGCCCTCGCGGCTGCCGTAGCGCTCTTCGATGGACAGCCTGGGGTCCTGCGCCGCAAGGCGTTCTGCGCGCGTGCGCGCGAAAGGAATGAAGCCGCCGGTCAAGCCGGAGATGAAACCGAAGGAGGCGAGTTCCGGTGCCTGCCAGTTCCACGCGGTGTAGGTGCCCAGCGGAACGGACGACTGGGTACCGCGCCAACCGCCGAGTTCATTGCCGTCTTCGTCGACATCGGGCACCAGCAGCGGATAGCGTGCGCCGGTCCGCACCGGCTCGCGCAGGATGCCCTTGGTCCTGAACGCGCGGCCCAGGTCGATCTGCCACACCGGAGGCGGCTCGGCCGGCACGCGTACGCCCGGGATGGCGGGGAATCGGATGTCTTTCGCGGCAACCAGCGTCGAGCCCGGCATGGGCGCAACGCTATCCGGCGGCAGAACGTCGTGGATTGCCCAAAGGCGCAAGTTCTCCAGCAGTGCGTTGATCGCGTCGCTCAGGTCCTGGTTGTCGTTGTAGGGATACGCCGCCTGCGTCGCCGCGTCGGCGAAGATGCCGGCACGCCGCGGCGCGTGCGGTGTACCGGAAAGGAAGTACAGGCGGCTTTGGGGCCCCAGTGCCACCGCACGGCTGCCATCCGCGGTGGTCTGCGACAGCGACGCGGCACGCGCCCAGTATTCGGAGCTGCTGAGGATGTAGAAGATCCTGGGCACGGTCCCGTCGCGGGTGGCGCGGTCCAGCAGTCCCTCCTTGCCCCGGCCGTCGATGTCCGGCGTGGCGACATCGGCGAACGGGTAGATATCCACCGCGCGCAGGTTGCTCATCACCGAATTTCCCGCCGGGCCGGGCAGTGCGTAGCGGTGATTGAAGCCACCGCGGCCG
>NZ_JAIBFH010000243.1 GCF_019459675.1 Arenimonas sp. | reverse complement strand
TAAAATGCCAAACCGACCACTGGTTTCGGAAGGTCTTGCATCCCCGCACGATCATCTAAACTGGGCGCCGCTAATACAACTCGCAAACCCCCAATAAACCCCGCGGCGGGCTGACGCCCGCCGCCTTTGCCGAACGGATGGCCGAGATCGGCTACCCTAACCCCGGACTCTAAATGGCCCCGCTACTGAAAGCGGGGGCGTCGGGGTTTTTCGTAAATTTAATGATCAGTGTTCAGCATGCAGCATCGACATGCTCTGCTCAGATCTGTGTGCACATTAACAACTGGCTAATGGTTTATTCGAGCCGAGGCTTCGAGGCGCGGCTTAACTCAGGTGCTAAACGACATGAAGAAGCTTTCATCCAAGATTGAGACCATTGAGACATCTGTCCTAGAGTCCGCGAAGAGCGGCGCTCTATCAGAGCTGACCTTCGAGCTTGGCGAGGTCGCAATCGACACGCTCTTGGATGACGGACTCGCGAGAGAAATTCCATTCTTTGGCATGGTCGTAAAAGCCCACGATGCGCTCAATTCCTTTCAGGAGAAACTATTCGCGGGAAAGGTCTACAAGTTCCTAAAGACGATTTCAGAGGTGTCGCAGGAAGATCGTGAGCGCTTGATCGACCAGATCTCTAAGAAAAAGGGTGGAACAATTGCGGCTGGTACAGCAATTCTTGAGCTTATTGACAAGCTCGACGCCGAGAAGAAACCGAAATTTGTTGGTGAGCTCTTCAATGCATGTGCTCGAGGTCATATCAGTCTAGACGAGTACCTTAGGCTGTCCGACGCAATTGCAAAGATTTATGTTTCCGATTTGGAGTTATTGGCTGATCCGCACCCCTCTGGATTGGCTACGCCCGCGCAGAAGAGCAGTCTGGTTTCGCTAGGCTTAATGACCATGCGTGTGAGGAACCCTTCGAAGTCCGCTGGATCTTCAATTGGAATGCTTCAGCTTGCCGAAGACATTTACAAAAAGCCGCTTGAATTTGATTACGCGTTGACTCTTGGTGCGGCGCAGATTTCCCTCCACTGTTTCGGACTGAACAGATTTTCAGACGAAGGAATCGAGGGGTTCTCTTGATGGTTGTCTAACAGTTCGCTCAAGTGGACAGCTCAATTTCTTCGCGATTGATGCTGCCGCTTCGTTCAAGCGCTCAACCAATTCCAAGTCCGCTACTGGCCGGAAGCGGACCGCAGCCGACGCAAGCACCACGGGTTGGCAAGTTCAGCACCAGAATCGCTGATCAGGTTTTCCCAGTGCAACGGTTAGCGTTGACCAACGCTCGCGCCAGCGGCGCTCCGGGCTGATCGCGTAGTAGCTCGAACAGGGGCAAGGATTTTTTCCGCGCCTTGAGCGCGTCGCGTGAGCTGGCATCGGCGTACACCAGCATCCATGTTTTTGCGCCCATGTGTTCCTCGGTGGGTTGCGGCGGGGCATTCAAAGCCCCCTGGGGCGTGGCTCATCGGGGGTTCGGGCGGTCATTGTCGCTGCCAGTCCAGTGCGCGGCAGGGGTTCGACAGAGAGGGGCGGCTAGGCGCGGCGGCGGCTGGCCAGCACCCCGCCAGCCAGTGCGCCCACCGCTGAAGCCAGGAAACCCGGGCCAGCGGCAAGCACGATCTCGAACGGCCAAAGATTGTGGGACGTGGGATCCGACCAGGTGTCCATCACCACGCGCGCCAGCACGGCGGCTGGAACGGCGGCTCCAACAGCCAGCGTGGTGGCCCAGAACCCGCTGGCCGATACCACCCGTGCCACGGCGGCGAGGGCGGCCACGGCAAGTAGACCCCAGCCCACGATGTCATCGGGCAGGGCCAACTGCGAGTACGGAATCGCCCAGTAACCCACCCCGACGGCCAGTAAGGCGCCGGCGAAGGCCAGGGCAAGGGCGGTTGGTTTCTTCATTGCCATGCGTAGATGCCTTTGCAGACGTTCCCGGACGCTGCCAAGCATCAGCGGGCCGAATCCGCGCGGTGCTGCCAACGGAAGGCGAAGAACGCGCCCACCACGCCAACGGGCAGGCAGACCATCCACGGGGCCGTGGGGCCGGGAAGGGCCACGAACAGCAGCCAACAAACCAAGGCCGTGATGGCCAGGCCGACCCACATGCGCCAGTAAACCACCAGGTCGAAGATCGCAGCGAAGAAATCCAATATCCCCAACATTCATTTCCCCTGCGGCACGAGGCCTGGCGTCAAGCGGCGCCGAAGGCGGCGGGTGGGGTGATGGCTCAATCGGCCCTGCGGCCAAGCGGGTCCATGGCAACGATCAGCAGCGTGGCCACCGGCCCCAGCAGCAGCGACAAAAGCCACCAGTTCAGGCCGCTGCGCCCCTTGGACTGGGCCAGGCCCGCGTTGATCAGCGAAAGGGTGCCCCAGCCGACGAAGAATCCCCCGGATTGCTGTGCATTCATGGTTTGCCTCAACTCCTTGTGTGATGGCCTGGCGCCTGCAAAAGACGGGTGTTCGGCTCAGTCCAGCCGCACGCGCCTGATCCGTACCGGATCGGGGAAACCTTTCAGGGTGGCGTCGCCCAGCCGCTGGTTGAGTTCGGTGGACCCCACGATGTCGGTGAACAGCACGCCGCGCACGCCGCTGTCGTAGTCGCCCGCGTCATGCGCGCTGGCGATGGCGTCGGCGGTGGCGCCGTCCACGTTGTGGATGTCCATGTACATCGGCATGCGGGGTGCTCCCAGGGTGGGCGTTGGCAGCGGAAGTGATAACCGTGTTCGCCCGATCTTAGTGGCTGGCCGGGGGCGGGTCGATAGCCGGGACGGGTCTGTTGGTCGGCATGTTGCGGGGGCGGTTGCGCTGCAAGGCTCAGGTCGCCCCAGCGGACAGTTGGGACCACGCTTGGCGGGTGCCCAGGAGGTACAGCGCGCCCAGGCCCAGGCAGATGGCCGAGCTCCAGCACCAGAACGCCACGCTGCGTTCGCCCGGGGCCACGGCGGCCAGCACGAAGCCCGCCACGCCGCGCAGCAGGTACACGGCCGTGATGGCGCACAGCGCCGTGCGCACCAACGGCAGCCTGGCAATGACGCCCGCGCCCGACAGCGCATACAGCGACCACGCCATCAGCACGGTCGCGATGCCGGCGGTGATCAGGGCAGGCGCCAGCCTGCCGGCTTCCGCCATCCGCGCCATGTGCTCACCGGCGCCGAAAAACCGGTACCACGAAGCTCCGAACACGATGCAGCCCACGTGCAGCAGGGCCGCAACGGCGGTCAGTGCGGCGCCGGCCAGCAGGCTGAGATTGGTCATGGAAAAGGCCAGTCAGTGCGTTGCAACGCGTGCAGCTAGCGCTTGCCTTGCTTGTTTTCGTACATCAGCGCGTCGGCCTGGGCCAGCAGGTCGTCTATCGCCACCTTACTGCCCTGGTGTGAAATTCGGCCCACGCTGTAGGCCAGGTTGTAGCCGCGCCTGGCGCTGGCGTTGTAGTCGCTGATGGATTGCGCAAACCGCGCCAGCACCACGTCCAGCGTGGCGTCGTCGGTGCCGCTCAACAGCACCGCGAACTCGTCGCCGCCAATGCGCCCGAACACATCGGTGTCGCGGAACACGCTGCGCATGCGTTCGGCAAACGCCACCAGCGCCTTGTCGCCCTCGGCATGGCCAAAGTTGTCGTTGATGGCCTTGAAGCCGTCCAGGTCGAAGAACACCATCATAGACGGTTGGCCGGCGCGCACCGCCACGTTCAGGCTGTGCTGGCCCAGGGTCATGAAGCCGCGGCGGTTGGATATCAGGGTCAGTTCGTCCAGCGTGGAAAGCTGCACGGCGGCGATTTCCTGTTCGGCCATGGCGGCGAGGTCGCGCAGCAGCGCCATGTCGTCGGCCGAGAAGTCGCGCGGCTCGCGGTCGATGATGCACAGCGTGCCTATCTTGCTGCCGTTGAGTATCTTCAGCGGGCAGCCGGCGTAGAACCGGATGTCGGGGTTGTCGGTCACCAGCGGGTTGTCGCTGAAGCGATCGTCCAGCGTGGCGTCGGGAATCAGCAGGATGTCGTCGCCCAGGATGGCGTGGCCGCAGAACGAAACATCGCGCGGCGTTTCGGTGGCGTCCAGGCCCTGGTTGGACTTGAACCACTGCCGGTTGGCGTCGATCAGGCTGACCAGGGAAATGGGTACCCCGAACATGCGGCGGGCCATGCGGGTAAGCCGGTCGAAGCGTTCCTCGGGGGCGGTGTCCAGCAGGTTCAGTGCGCGCAGGGTTTCCAGGCGGGTCTTTTCATCGGGCGGCAGTGCAGCTGGTTTCATTGCGGGACACCTGCTGTGTAGGAGACGTGATGATACTCCCGCGTGCTCGCCCGGAGGCGTCGCCGGGGTAGGGCCCTTCGCCCGCGGCATGTTCGGAACAGGCGCGGGGCCGGCTTGCGGCGCGCCGCCGGTGCTGGGGTTTGCCTCAGCCGGGGTCGGCCACGGGGTCAAAACGCTGGCTGGTGTCCATGCGCACGCCGCGCAGGCCGGCGGTTCCAAGGTGGGTGGCGTACAGCGGGTCGGCGAAATAGCACATCAGTATCGACCGCCGCCGCGCGCCGGTGGGGTTCAGGCAGCCGCCGTGCACCAGGTCGGCGTCGAACACCAGGATGTCGCCGGCGGCGCCTTCCAGCTGCACGGCGCGCGACTCGTCCGCGAGGTCGCAGGGTGGCTCGCCCGGCGCCGTGCGGTGGCTGCCGGGCACGATGCGGGTGGCGCCGTTGAAAGGGCCGTAGTCGTCGAAGAACACCAGCGCGCCCACGGTGTCGCCGGGCCGCTGCGCCGACAGGTCGCGGTGCAGGCCCTGGTGGCCGCCGCCCGCCAGAGGCTCGCGGCCTTCCACCTGCGAGAGGAAGAAGCGCTCCCCGATCAGCACGCCCACGGCGTCCAGCAGCGCCGGCAGTCGGCACACCGCCTGCACCCGGGGTTCAAGGTCCACCAGGGAATGGCGCCAGCTGGTCTGCCGCGGCACCGGCCATTGGTGGGAGGGCAGCACGCAGGCGTCGAACGTGGCGCGCAGTTCGTCCAGCCAGTCCGCCGGCACCGCGCCGCGCAGCAGGGCGCAGCCGTTACGGGTCAGTGCTTCGCGATCGGCCACGGCATCCTCAGTCGCGCTGGAAAGACCAGACGATAAAAAAAGTTCAGGCCGGCTGCCCTGTGCGTTTGCTGGCGGCGTACAGGCCGAGAATGACCGAGCTTGCGGTCAAAGCCAACGCCGCGCCAGCGCACGCAAAAAACGCCATCTCCAGGTTCGGCTTGGCCGGTCCCACCAGTGGTACCGGCATCGCGAATACAAAGACGATCATCACCGCGGGAAGGCTGAGCAAGCCCAGTACGCCGGACACGAACGCCCAATTGCCGACGGACGACACGCTGCGGCGACTCATCAACAGCGCGAACACATGGATGGCCGCGATGACGGCGGGGACCGCAACCAGCAAGTAGGGTGACATGGGGTTCTCCCGTTCGGCCTTGCGTTGGCGCCCGGTCCGGGCGCTGCGACGTGTGTTCGGGCCCTTATTCGCGCCCGAACCGTTTTTTGACGGCCTGCCAGGCCCGGCGCCAGAACATCGCTTCCAGCACCAGCAGTTTCGCGATCCAGGGCGGCAAGTCCGCTTCGGCTTGGATGCGGGCGACCGCCGATGGGCTGTCGCCGCCCTTGAAGACAAATCGATACAGCGCCATCACCACCCACAGCTCGATCAAGACCAGTGCGGCAATGCCAACGTAGCGCAGTGGAGCGACATAACCCATCAGGTTGTGTTCGTCTTCTGGCACCAGCTTCTGGGCCACCCAGATGCCCAGGCAGCACAGCGCCACCGCTCGAATGGCCACCTTCTTGCCCCCGGACCGGTAGCACAGCCAGTAGAGGCAAGGCAGCAGAACGGCAAGATCAAACAGCAGCCCTGCTTCCATCAGCCGGTCTATTTCGCCGCGGGCGCTGAACGCGGCGAAGACGTCCGCCGCGACCACGATGGGCGCCACCAGGAAGAACCAGTGCGTGCTTGCGGGGTGCCTGAGGGCAGTCGTCATGGCGTGCTGTCGGCGCTGCGCCCGAACGGAATGATGTCGGGGCTGACGGCGCCGCCGGAGATGATGAAGGCCATGGCCTGGTCCACGGTCCAGTCGGTGGGCGTGAGCAGTTCCACCGGCACGATTTCCAGGTAGCCCGACGTGGGGTTGGGCGTGGTGGGCACGTACACGGCGGCCAGCTCGCGGCCGGTGCCTTCTTCGCGCACCACGCGGGTGACGAAGCCGATGCACTTCATTTCCCGGTGCGGAAAATCAATCAGCACCACGCGCTGGGTACCGTCGGGTTTGGTCTGCAGCAGGTCCAGCAGTTTGCGGGCGCTGCCGTACACGGTCTTGAGCAGCGGGATGCGGGCGATGTGCGTTTCCACCCACGCCAGCAGGCGCTGGCCCACCACGCGCCGGGCCAGGGCGCCCACGCCCACGATGACCAGGATGGTGGCCACCACGGCGAACGAAGCCTGGGCCCAGGGGTCGTCCACCCAGCCCAGCGATTCGGGGTGCGCCAGGGCCAGCTGCACCGACAGGGGGCCCACCACGGGCCGGCTGATGTCGGAAAGCATGCCCAGCACGAACTTGAACACAATCCAGACCAGCCAGATCGGCAGCAGCGTGAGCAGGCCGGTGAAGAAATAAGCGCGGAGTCTTCGCATGCCGCGATTGTAGGGCAACTAGCGCGCGCCCAGCTCCGCGGCGCTGACTTCACGCACCAAACGGAAGCCGATGTCGTCGAAACCGGTGTCGGCGTCGAAGTCGTCGCTCTGCTGCGGGTTCACGCGGGCGGGCAGGTCGCGCCAGCCGGCGCCGGCGGCGAGGCGGCGCTGGCAGCCGCGGGCGCAGTCGGAAAGCCACTCGCGTGCGTTGCCGCGCAGGCCGGTCAGGCCGAGGCTGCTGGCCGGGCCCTGGGTGGCGGCCACGGTGCCTTCGCTGCCGCAAGCCACGCGGCCGTCGCGGCAGGCGTCGCCGGTGCCGCGGCCGGCGGCCAGCGGGCTCCATTCGCCGCGGGTGGGCAGGCGGTATTCCACGCCGGCGCGGCGGCTCAGCCACTGGGCGTAGGCGCGCGCGTCGTCATAGCTCACGCACACCACCGGATGGCTGCCGCCCTGGTTGAAGCCGGGGTTGTCCCAGCTGCGCTTCTTGAGCGAGATCGGCGCCAGGCGGTTGCGGCATCGCGATGCGGGGCGGCCGGTGCCGGAGGCGAACGCGGCGTACTGGCTGCGGGTGACTTCCGCGCGCATGGCGGCCAGGCCGGCACGCTGGCCCTGCGGCACGGTGGCCAGCACCATCGCCACGGCGCTGTCCTTGAGTTTGTCGCCGGCCTTGGGCAGGGCGATGGTTTGCGACCACGCGGGTTCAAGCGCGGCCGAAGGTACTTCCAGCGCGGTGGCCAGCGCCTTGGCACGCGCCACGGCGTCGGCGTCCAGCGCTTTCAGGCCGCCCTGCAGGCGCGCCAGCAGGGCCGGCACCAGCGACTCGCGCAGCGCCACCCAGGGCTTGCCTTCTTCGCGCTTCATCTCGGCCACGAACGGCGCCACGCGGGTGTAGTTGCTGCGCGCTTCGTCGTCCTTGCCGGCGGCTACGGCCTGGGTGACGCGCTGGGTGTAGAAGGCCACCACTTCGTCGGCCAGCCGCGCCAGCGCCGGTTCGCGCGGTGCCAGTGCGCGCGCTTCGCGCAGCGACTGCATGGCGTTGTCGTCCGCGGGCAGGCTCAGGCGCTGGCGATCGATCTGGCGGCGCGCGGCGGCCAGTTGGCGGGCACCCGGGCGGGTGGGGTCGTAGTCCAGCGCCACCACCGAAACTTCGGCGGTGACCTGGGCGAAGGGCGCCGGCAGCAGGCCCGGCGCGGGCGCCTGCGCGGCGTTGGCCAGCGCGGTGTCCACGGGCGTGGCGGGTGCAGGCGTTGGCTCGGGCGCGGGTGCGGCTTCGGGCGGGGTGGCCAGCGCCGGCGGCTCGACGGGTGCGGCCGGCGGCGGCGCGGTGACGGCGGGTGCGCTTTCTTGCGCGGTGAAGAAATCGTTCGGCTTGTTGGCGGGGCGGTCCAGCTGCAGCCAGACCACGGCCACCACCACCAGGGCCAGGCCGGCCAGGCCGCTCACCATGGGCTTCCAGCGCAGCTTGAAGAAGTTGCCCAGCTTGGCCATGTCCAGCTTGGGCGGCGTGGGTTTGCCGCCGGCGATCTGGTTCAGTGCGCCCAGCATCTGCTGGGCGTTGCGGTAGCGGTTGTCCGGCGACTTGGCCATGGCGCGGTCAAGGAACGGCTGCCAGTGCTTCTTTTCCGGCGGCAGGCGCGGCACCGGGTCCTGGGCGTGCATCAGCGCCAGCGCCAGCGGGTCGGCGGCCTGGTAGGGCAGGCGGCCCATCAGCAGCTCAAAGGCCAGCACGCCCACGCTGTACAGGTCGGCGCGGCCGTCCACCACTTCGCCGCGCGCCTGTTCGGGGGCCATGTAGCCGCCGATGCCAACGGCCAGGCCGGCGGTGTTGATGCGGGTCTGGTCGCGATTGATAAGCGCGATTACGAAATCGGTAAGCAGCGGCCGGTCGGCGTTGTCGAACAGGACGTTTTCGGCCTTGACGTCGCGGTGCACGATGCCGCGGGCATGGGCGTATTCCAGCGCCGACAGCAGCGAACGCAGCACTTCGATGGCGCGGTGTTCGTCCTGGGTGAAATCGCGCTGGCCCAGGTGGCCCTTGGCCAGGTAGGGCAGCACGTAATAAAGCAGGCCCTGGCGCGTGCGCCCCACCTCGTGGATGCCGACGATGCAGGGGTGTTCGAGCTTGGCGATGGTGCGCGCTTCGTGTTCGAAGCGCTGCTTGCTGATTTCGTCGGTGAGCGCGGCGGGCGACATCACCTTCACCGCCACCTGGCGGTCCAGCGATTCCTGCACGCCCAGGTAAACCTGCGACATGCCGCCCTTGCCGATCCGGCGCAGCACGCGGTAACCGGGGATCTCGGGCATGTAGCTCGAGAGCAGGGCGGTTAGTTCGTCAGGTGACAGCTCTTCTTCCTGCTGCATGGTGCGGGCGTCTGACGGGGAGGGGGGCGGGGCTGCCCAGCATACGTCAGCGGGCGGGGCTGGCAACCCTTGTGTTGAAGCGTGACGCAGGGCACGTTCCGGGCCCGTCCCCGCCGGGTCTGCGGGCCGGGCCGCAAAGCCCCGCTACGCCGCCTGGGCGGGCCGCTTCCTGCGCACGTAAACCTGCTTGCGCAGGCTGGCCACCACGTCGCCCTGGGTGTCCATCACGGCCATGTCGAACCAGTGCAGCACCTTGCTGCCGTCTTCGGCGGCGGCGCGCAGCTGGTCCACCACGGCGTCATCCAGCCGGAACTCCACCGCCACCGTGCCCCGGCCGGGCTTTTCGAAGCGGATCTCGGCGGCCTGGTCCCACACCAGGTAAGCCGGGCCCAGGCGCTGCATCACCATGATCATCCAGAACGGATCGGTCATGGCGAACAGGCTGCCGCCGAAGTGCGTCTTGACGTAGTTGCGGTTGTACCAGCGCATGCGCAGTTCAACCCGCGCGTAGCGGTAATCGTCGGAAAGCTCGGTGACGTGCACGCCCGAGAACAGGAAGGGTGGCCAGAGGTTGAAGAACAGGCGAAGACGGGAAGCTTTCATGGGTTGTCGGGCTATGCTCTTGCCGGGAAGGGGAGGGATGATGGCCGACGCCTGTGCGAACTGTGGTGAACGCGTCTCCGGTGCGTATTGTGCCGCCTGCGGCCAGAAACGCATCGTCGACAGCGACCGCCGCCTGGGCCACCTGCTGTGGCAGGGCTTCGAGGCGGTCACCGACCTGGACGGACGGTTCTGGCGCAGCCTGCGGGCCTTGCTGCTGTCGCCGGGGCGGCTTTCGCGTGAATACCTCGATGGCCGCCGCAAATACTGGATGGCGCCGATGGCGCTGTTCCTGCTGGCCAACCTGGTTTATTTCGTGCTGCCGCGCACGCTGACCGACTTCGACCTGCCGCTGTCGGACCAACTGGTTCAGGCGCATGCCCCCCTCACCCGCCCTTGGGTGGAACAGCGGGTGGTGCAGCGCGACCGCGCCGCCCGCGCGAAGTGGGAGGGTCTGTCAGCTACGGATCGGGCCGGGGTCGCGGCAGGCTATACGTTGGCGGACTATGGCCGTGACTACGGCGCGCAGTCGGGCAATGTCGGCAAGGCCCTGATCATCCTTCACGTGCCGTTCCTGGCGCTGGGCCTGGCGCTGTTGTTCTGGCGCCGGCGCATGTATTTCGCCGAGCACCTCGTCGTGGCCTGCCACCAATTCACCTTCCTGCTGCTGTTGGTGCCGGGCCTGCTGCTGCCGATCGGATGGCTGGCACAGCTTGCCGGTGTCGAGGGCAGCGGGCTGTTCAACGTGGTGTCGGTGGCCATCCTGGCGACGGCGGTGCTGCATTTTTCAATCAGCTTGCGGCGGGTTTACACACCCGCCGCCTGGGTATGGCTGATGGCGCCGGTGCCGCTGATCGGGGCGATGCTGCTGGGCAACGTGTTCGTGTATCGGTTCCTTCAGTTCGTGGTGACGTTCGCGATTACCTGAGGCTCAGAAAATCAGCGAGGCCATCTTGCGGCGGTAGCTGCCCACCAGGTCTTCGTCTTCCACCACGCGGAAGGCGTCGATCAGGGCCTTGCGCGGCAGGTTGTCCCGGTAGGCGCGGTCGCGGCGCAGCATTTCCAGGAACTGGTCCATGCCGGCGGCGGCCTGGCCTTCCACGATCAGGCGGGCGCCCAGCAGGTGTCGGGCGTGCAGGTCGGCGGGGTCGGCGGCGATGGCCTGTTCAAGCACCGAAGCGGGCGGCGCGTCGGTCAGCAGGGCCGCGAAGCCCAGGCGTGCGCGGCCGCGCAGCGCGCGGTCGTCCTGCGCCAGGTTGGCGGGCAGGGCGTCCAGCAGTGCCTCGGCTTCGCCCACGGTGCCGGTCTTGAGCAGGGCCAGGGCGAGGTCGAGCCTGGTTTCGTCCTTGTCGGGCTCGGCCAGCACGGCGGCGCGCAGGCGCACCACCTCTTCGTGCGGGTCCAGCGGGGCTTCTGCTTCCGGCGCCGCTTCTTCCACCGCGGCCAGGGGTGTAACGCCGTGGTGGGTGAGGAATTCGCGCAGCTGGCCCTCGGGCAGGGCGCCCGGGAAGCCGTCAACAATCTGGCCGTCCTTCACCAGCATCACGGTCGGCACCGACTTGATCTGGAAATAGCCGGCCAGCTCTTTCTGTTCGTCCACGTCCACCTTGGCCAGCAGGAAGCCGCCGTTGAACTCGGCCGCCAGCTTTTCCAGGATCGGACCCAGCGTCTTGCAGGGGCCGCACCAGGGCGCCCAGAAATCCACCAGCACCGGTACTTCCTTGGATTTGAGCAGCACGTCCTGTTCGAACTGGGGCAGGCTGGCGTCGAAAACGTGGGGGTTGGCGGCGGTCATCGGGGTTCCGGGGTCAGGACAAGTCAGTCCACACATGGTGCCAGCCGGGGCGGGACACAAGCCAATGTGTGGCCCGGATGCCGTGGCCAGGCCACGCCCGCGCTTTCGGCGCGGGCGTGCAGGACGTTTTCCGCGGGGAGTGGGCGCCGGCCCTCAGGGCTGGCGGTACACCACGCCATCCTTCATCACGAAGTCGACTTTCTTCACGGCCTGGATGTCGGCCAGCGGGTCGCCCGGCATGGCCACGATGTCGGCGCGGAAGCCCGGGGCGATCTGGCCGATGTCGGTGGCGCCCAGCACCTGCGCCGCGTTGATGGTGGCGGTCTGCAGCGCGTCGGCGGTGGGGAAGCCGGTTTCCACCATGAAAATGAACTCGTCGGCGTTGTCGCCGTGGTGGCCCACGCCGGCGTCGGTGCCGAAGCCGATCTTCACGCCCGAGCGCCAGGCGCGGCCGAAGGTGTCCTGGATCAGGGCGCCGATGCGTGCGGCCTTCGGGCGAACCACGGCCGGGTAGAAGCCGTCCACCTTGGATTTTTCGGCCACGAACTTGCCGGCGCTGATGGTGGGCACGTACCAGGTGCCGTTCTTCTTCATCAGGCTGAAGATCTCGTCGTCCATGTAGGTGCCGTGTTCAATGCTGACCACGCCGCCCTCGATGGCGCGGCGCATGCCTTCCTTGCCGTGCGCGTGGGCGGCCACTTTGTAGCCGTAGTCCTTGGCGGCGGCCACCACGGCGGCCACTTCGTTTTCGGTGAACTGCGGGCCGTCGCCGTTCTTGGCGTAGCTCAGCACGCCGCCGGTGGCGGTGATCTTGATCACGTCCGAGCCTTCCTTGTAGCGCTGGCGCACGGCGGCGCGGGCTTCGTCGGGGCTGTTGATCACGCCTTCGATCGGGCCGGGCGTGCCCACCGCCTGCGCCAGCTCGCGGTTTAGGCCGTTGGTGCCGTCGGCGTGGCCGCCGGTGGTGGCGATGGAACGGCCGGCGGCGTAAATGCGCGGGCCTTCGATCAGGCCCTGGTTGATGCCGTCGCGCAGGGCCAGGGTGGTGTCGCCGCCCAGGTCGCGCACGGTGGTGAAGCCGGCCTGCAGGGTTTTGCGGGCGTAGCCGGTGGACCGCAGGATGGTGAATTCGGGATTGAGCCGGAAGCCTTCGGAATAGCTGTCCGGGCTGGACTGGCCGTCCAGGTGCACGTGCAGGTCGATCCAGCCCGGGCTGCAGGTGTGGCCCTTGAGGTCCACCGACCGCGCGCCGTCCACGGCGGCCAGGCCGGACCGGACCTCGCGCACCTTGCCGTTTTCCACCACCACGGTCCGGTCGGCCAGGCTGCGGCCGGCGGCGCTGTCGAACAGCTGGCCGCAGTGCAGGGCGACGGTTTCAGCCTGGGCGGCGGCGGGCAGGGCGAGGGCAAGGATCAGCAGGCTGCGGGTGGGGCTCATGGGGCGGCTCTCCAGAGAAGTTTCCGGATGGTAACCGTGAAACACGGGCGCTGGACCGCGGCTCAGTCCTGCACATTCCGTCCAGAGGTTTCGACCAGATAGACGGTGACACGGGGCGTGGCGCTGGGCAGGCGGGAAGCCGAGCCCTCGCTCACCCGCAGTCCGTCCACGGGTTGCGTGGCGTGGGCCACGGCGTCGGCAATTGCATCGCGGTAGGGCGGCGGCTGCAGCGCAAGGCTGGTCGTTTTCACCACGGCCACAGCCGCGGGCCCGGCAGCCCGGCCATTTGGGGGGGGCCCCCCCCCCGGGTGAGGGCC
>NZ_JAIBFH010000209.1 GCF_019459675.1 Arenimonas sp. | reverse complement strand
TCGGCCGCGCTGACGCGGCTGGTGGCGTCGCTGGGCGCGGTTTGCGTCCTCCCAACCCCCCTCCACAAAACAACCCACAGCTAGGAGTCCGAGTTCCGGCCGGCCAAGGCC
Source organism: Arenimonas sp. (assembly GCF_019459675.1). Taxonomy (GTDB): domain Bacteria; phylum Pseudomonadota; class Gammaproteobacteria; order Xanthomonadales; family Xanthomonadaceae; genus Arenimonas. Next base: position 2,495 of record NZ_JAIBFH010000209.1, on the reverse strand, counting down.
GCTCGCGACGGCGATGCCTTCGTCCCGGGCGAGATCCCCGACGGCTTTTACACCGTCGGGGACACGCAGGACCCGCAGCCGGCGTTCCAGGCCGCGGTGATCGCTTCGGTGGCCCAGGTGACGCACATCGCCCCCGCCGACGCCCAGGACCAGATCATCGGCGAACCCGTCGTGCAGCCGGGCGTCATCAATTACCCGGTGCGTGAATTGGGGCTGTGCGCGGGTGTCACCGCGGCCCCTTTCCGCACCACCACCGAGGTCTATCCCGACAGCCCGCGGGCAACGCCGGACCAGTGCAACCAAGCGCAGGTGGCGGCCGTTCGTGGCGCATTGGACTTCGCACTGGCGGCCACTGGCTCCGCCTAGGGTGTGTTCAGGGCGGGCGGCCGCGCCCGGTGCGGGCCGCCTCCCCAACTTCTGCCATAGGCGCCCGCGCCTGCGCGGTGTCACTGTCGGGCTTCCAGACCTGCCGGAGAGGCCCCATGACCACCACCCGTCGCGACCTGCTCAAACTCGGCGCCCTGGCGGCGGCGGGATCGGTACTGCCTTCGTTGGCCAGCGCGCAGCCGGCGGCAGCGGCCATCGCCAAGGCCGCCCGCCCGCTGCGCATCCTGATCCTCGGCGGCACCGGGTTCACCGGCCCGTTCCAGGTGGGCTATGCGCTGGCGCGCGGCCATCAGGTCACGCTTTTCAATCGCGGCAAGCGACCTTCACCGGAATGGCCCGGTTCGGTGGAACAGCTGCACGGTGATCGCAATACCGGTGACCTGTCGGCGCTGGAAGGCGGACAGTGGGACGTCTGCATCGACAATCCCACCAGCCTGCCGTTCTGGGTTCGCGACGCCGGGCGTGTGCTCCGGGGCAGGGTGGGGCATTACCTGTTCATCTCCACCATCTCGGTGTATGCCGACGGCTCCCGGCCGGGGCTGACCGAAGACGCCGCGCTGGCGACCTACGCGGGCAAGGACGCCATGGCCGAGACGATGCAGTCGCTGCAGGCAGACATGGGCGGCCTTTACGGTCCGCTCAAGGCGCTGAGCGAAGCGCAGGCGCGCGAACAGTTCGGCGACAAGGTCACCATCGTCCGGCCCGGCTACATCGTCGGCCCGCGCGACGAAACCGATCGTTTCACTTACTGGCCCAAGCGCATCGCCCAAGGCGGTGAAGTGCTGGTGCCCGGCGACGGCCAGGACACCGTGCAGCTGATCGACGGCCGCGACCTGGGCGAGTGGATGATCCGCCTGGCCGAGGCCGGCACCACCGGAACCTTCAACGCCTGCGGCCCGGACTACGCCTTGACCATCGACGCGATGGTGCACGGCTGCCACGCGGTGACCGGGGGCGCGGCCCGCTTCACCCACGTGAGCCCGGCCTTCATCGAGAAAAACCAGGTGCCGCTGCCGATATGGGTGCCCAGGAACGGATCGCCTTACTCGGGCTACGGCGCGGTGAGCAACGCCCGCGCCCTGGCCGCCGGCCTCACCTTCCGCCCGCTGGCCACCACGGTGGCCGACCTGCTGGCCTGGTACCGGACCCTGCCCGCCGAGCGCCAGGCCGAAGTACGCGCGGGCGTGTCGCTGGAGAAAGAAGCCGAGCTGCTCAGGGCTTGGCGGGCGGAGCAGGCGTGAGCGCGTCGTCCCGCGCCGCTGGCCTGCGCGTAACGCGTTCGTCGATGACGGCCGTCATCAGCGCCCCGACGAAGAACACCAGGGCGGCGTAGTAAATCCACACCAGCAGCAGCACCAGCGTACCGAACGCGCCGTAGGCGCTGCCCGGCGCGGCATAGGCCAGGTACAGCCCGATCGCCCAGCGCCCGGCCACGAACATGGCCGCAGTCAGCGCACCGCCGAACAAGGCCTGCCGCCAGCGCACGCGCCGGTCCGGCAGGAAGCGGTAAAGCAGGGCGAACGCCACCAGGTACAGCAGCAGGGTGATCATGTTCGCCACCGCCGGCACCAGCCAGGGCAGGCTGGCGAACAGAACCTGCATGGCCGTGGTCAACATCATCGACACCAGCAGCAGGAAGCCCAGCGCGAACACCACCCCGAAGGAAAACACGCGTTTGCGCAGCCAGACCAGCACGCCGCCCGGCAGTTCGTCGGTAGCGGTGGCGAACACGCGGTTGAGCGTTGCCTGCAGCTGTGCGAACACCACCGTTGCGCCGATGAACAGCAGCAGCGTGCTCCACAGCCCGGCCAGCGAGCCCAGGTCGGGACGGGCACGGGCGCTTTCGATCACGGTGCCGGCCACCTCGCGGGCGTGAGGTCCGGCCAGTGCGGAAATCTGCATCAGCAGGGCTTCCCGGGCCGACGGATACAGCGACGCCGTCAGCCAGAGCACCAGCAGCAGCAGCGGCGCCAGCGAAACCAGCGCGTAGAACGACAGCGCGGCCGAGTGCGCCAGCAGGTCGGTGTCGATGAAGCGGCGCAGCATTGCCGCCGGCAGGCTTTCCTGCAGCCGCTGGCTGAGGTGCTGCAGGCGGTCTCGGCGACGCT
>NZ_JAIBFH010000203.1 GCF_019459675.1 Arenimonas sp. | reverse complement strand
GCGGCCGCGGTGCGGAAGGCTTCGGTGGCCAGGATGGATTCACGCGGCAGCTGGCCGAAGTTGGCGTGGTCCAGCGGCAGCACGCGGTGCGTGACGTAGACGGCTGCCGCGGCCGCGCCGGGCTTCGAGCCCTCGGGGATGTAGCGGCCCAGCTGCCGGAAGCGCTTGAAGAAGTCGCCGTCCTCGCCCGGGGTGAACACATAGTCGGCCTCTTCGGCCAGCAGAGCCATCGCGCGCTGGTCGCGGCACAGGAACGCGCCGGCGCCGTAGGGGATGTAGCCCAGCTTGTGCGGGTCCACGGTGATCGAATCGGCGCGGGCCAGTGCGCCGAACGCGGCGTGCACTTCGGTCGCGGGGAAATCGCGGTACTCCTCGCGCATGGCCTGGAGCGGCCGCAAGCTGCCGTCGGACTCGCGGAACAGGGTGGCCAGGTAGCCGCCCCAGGCGGCGTCCACGTGCACGCCGAAGCCCAGGCCGCGCGCGGCCCAACGGTCGCGGGCCGCCACCAGTTCATGCACCGGGTCCATGGTGCCGAACTCGGTGCTGCCCAGCACGCCGACCACCATCAGCACCGGCTGGCGCTCGCGTTCGCAGCGCTCCAGCAGGCCCTCCAGCGCATCGGTGTCGGTGCGCATGCCGCGCTCGGGCACCAGTTCGAGCTGGGCGCGGCCCAGGCCCATCAGCTTCATGCCCTTGGACCACGAGTAGTGCGCGGTCACCGGGGCCAGCACGCGGGGCGAACGAAGCCGGGGATGTTTCGCCAGGAAGTCCGCCAGGCCCAGGGTCTCGAGCCGTTCGGCGGTGAAGCGCTGGCGCCACTGGCGGCGCTGGGGCGCGGGGCAGTGCGCCAGCCAGGCGTTCCACTGGTCGAGCAGGGCCACGGTGGCCGCCGGCGTGAGGTTGAACGCCGACCAGTCGTCGTCGGGCACGTCCAGGCCTGGCGCGCCGATGGCCCGCAGGGCGACCGGAAAGGCCTTCAGCGCCAGCGCCAGCCGCAGCGACTGGAAGTTGGCCAGCGTGCCGCCCGAGGTCAGGTGGCCGAAGGCGCAGTCGGGGCGCGCCGGATCGTCCACGTACCCGAACATGCGCGCCAGCTGCAGGCCCACCTTCAGCTCAAGGTCGATGGTGACCGGCGCGGCGTCGAGGCTGACGTTGTTGGGGTTGTAGGGCAGGGTGAGGTACTGCGCGGCCAGGCCGGGCAGCAGCAGGTCGGACACCATGTGGCCGATGTAGCGCGGGCTGTGGAAGGGCACCGAGCGCTTGAGCGAGGCCGACAGCGAATGCAGCTCGCGGCGCATGCGCGCCTCGAAGTCGCGGAAGGCCGGCTCGCCGGCGGCGCCGGTCGGGATGGCCGGCGGATCCTCGGGATGGAAGTTGCGGCGCCAGTAGACGTGGTCGCGCAGGAATTCGACGACGAGCTTTTCCAGCAGTCCGTCGTTCTCGCCGTAGGGGCCCAGGAACAGCGGGTGGATGGCCGGCGAGGTCACGACGCCAGCCCCTGCAGCAGCCCCAGCGGATGGTGCGCGCGCGCGACGAAATACATGAAGCCGAAGGTGGCCAGTGCGGCAACGAAGTAACCGGCGCGCGCGCGGCGGCTGCGGGCGCGCTTGAGCGCCAGGCTGCCCAGCACCACGTACACCACCAGCAGCGCCAGCTTCACCGCCAGCCACGGCACCACGAAGGGATTGAGCTTGAGCGCGGTGAGCAGCATCAGCGCCGCCGTCAGCAGCGTGGTGTCGATGGTGTAGCTGAGGTAGCGCAGCGGCGCCGCCATCGCCCAGCGTGCGCCGGCCAGCACCGCCGCGCCGCGCAGCGCGAACAGCCCGCCGCTGGCGATCACCATGGCCACGTGCACGGCTTTGATCTGTGGGTAGAACTCGATCACGGCGCGCCCTCAGCCCGGTTTGCCGTCGAGGCGCGGCGTGGCGTAGATCCACAGCGAGCGCAGCACCCAGGGCGTGAACACCGCCAGCCAGCCCAGCCCCGCCGCCAGCATCCAGGGCGCGGGATTGGGCACGAGCTCGGCGGCGATGCGCACGAGCGCCAGTACCTGCATTCCCACGAACGCCAGCGCCGGGATGCGGCCCAGCTCCAGCGGCCGGCCCGAATGGCCCTGCGTCACGCGCGTCACCATCGCCACCAGCAGGCTGCCGAAGAAGCCCACCGACAGCGCATGCACCGGCGCGCGGCCCAGCGCGAATTCGCCGGTGGCCGCGAACCAGGCACTCTGCGCAAGGTACAGCGCCATCCCGATCGGCAGCCATGCGAAGCCGATGAACAGCACGCGCAGCAGCGGCGGCATCGGGCCGCGAGGCCACCAGCGCCACAGGGCGTAGCCGGTCAGCACGAGCAGCGGCGCATCCACCAGCCACACCCACGCGTGCCGGTGCGCCAGTTCCAGCGCCAGGTGCGCCAGGCACAGCGGCCACAGCGCCGCCAGCCAGGCCAGCGGCCGCCACGGCAGGTAGCCGGGCACGGCGTTGGCGGCGAAGAAGGGGAACATGCGGTGGGCCACGGTCGCGTAGATGGGCAGCAGCAGGCCAAAGGTGCCGATCTTGAGCATTGCGAAGGCCAGCCGCGGGTCGGGCAGGTGCAGGAAGACAACGAAGGCCAGCAGTCCGGCCAGGCCCATCAGCAGGGCGG
>NZ_JAIBFH010000015.1 GCF_019459675.1 Arenimonas sp. | reverse complement strand
ACGCCCTGCACGCCGAGTACGCCGACAGTGCCGCGAGGCCCCCGCTCGACCAGAACCAGCGCCACGGCCGGCGCCACGTCACCCGCACCCCCCCCCCCGCGGGGCGATCAGCGCGGGCTGTCGTCGGTTTCTTCGGGCTCGGGGCTGGCATCCGAGGGCACGGTGAGCTCGCCCACCGACTGCAGCTCGCCGATGTCCACGCTGCCTTCGCCGAACTCTTTCCAGTCGCCGTCCTGCATGCGCAGGTACTCGTTGGTGTTCCAGAACTTCCGGTCGTAGAAGGTCGAACCGTCGATGTTGCGCGACCCGTTAGGGCCCGGGATCACGATCCGGAGGTTGCCGGCGTAGCCGGTGCGGCTGCCGGTGACCTTGCGCAGGCCCTGGCGCAGCTTCTGGTCGAGCCGGGGCCTGGCGGCACTGTCGGCGTACTCGGCGTGCAGGGCGTCGCCGATCTCCAGCGCACGGGCGCGCTCGGCCTCGGTCATTTCAGCCCAGTACTTCTCGCGCTGCACCAGCATCATCTTGTAGGCGCGCTCGGCAGCCAGGTCCATCCAGACATAGGCTGCCGGGCGATCGACCGCCGTGCCCTGACCCTTCCACAGCATCTCGGCGATCATGCCCTGCGAGGGCTTGTCGGCATAGCGGGCGGCGCGGCGGAAATTGACCATCGCCTCGGCGTAGTTTTCATCGCGGTACTCGGCCAGGCCCAGCAGGCGGAAACGCAGGTCGGGGTGGTAGCTGAGGAATCCCGACGACGTCATCACCAGTTCGTCGTTGCTGTCCTGGCTGGAGGTCTGCGCGGCGATCGGGAGCGGGGCCGCCAGCGCGAGGCCAAGGGCGAACAGCAGGGGGCGGGCAAACTTCATGGGTGGCTCCGGGCCGTGGGGGGCAGGGTGACTATAGAGGGGAAGCGGCGTGGCGGTAATCGGTCGCAAGTCACGGTGGTGCGAGCGGCGTGGTCCATCCCAGCAGCGCCATGGCCGACTCCCACTCGCGGTCGCCGGGCGCCGTGACGGTGAGCAGGCGGCCGTCGTCGGGGTGCGGGAACGTCAGCTGCCAGGCGTGCAGCAGCATGCGGTGCACGCCGCGCATGCGGAAGGCCTGGTTGTGGCGGCCATCACCGTGGCTGGAGTCGCCGACCATGTGGTGGTGGACGTGCTTGAGGTGCCGGCGGATCTGCCGGAAACGGCCGGTCTGCGGCGAACAGCACAGCAGCGCATAGCGCGACGTGGGGTGCTGGGCGCTGGGGATGTCGAGTTCGGCCGTGGCCAGGCGGCGGTAGGTGGTGACGGCGGGCTTCTTGAGCGGCTTGCCGGGGCCGCCGTCCAGCGGATGGTCGATCACGCCCTCCTCCGGCTCGGGCCAGCCGCGGCATACGGCCAGGTAGTCCTTGCGGAAGGCCTGCGACATCAGGCTCTTGCCCAGCGCCGACGCGGCGTCGCGATCGAAAGCCAGCAGCAGGCAGCCGCTGGTGGCGCGGTCCAGGCGATGCACCAGGAACACCGGCTTGCCGAACTGTTCGCGCAGGCGATCGGCGGCGAAGTCGGTTTCGCCGCGGGCCAGCGCACTGTCGTGCACCATCAGGCCAGCGGGTTTGTTCACCACGGCCAGGCGTTGATCGGCGAAGAGGATGTCGAGGGCGAGGGTCACGTGCGGCCAGTGCGTGGGCGGGACGCGATTGTGTCACGGCACTGCGGGGCCGGAGGACGCTGCAGCGCAGGGACGCGGCGGATGGGCGCCAACGTCGGGCGGTTTTCTTACACGCCACCCTCACGCCGCGACCGCGGCAACGCTGGCGATGGCCGCCATGTGTTGGCATCCTTGGGTCCGGCCCGGTGGATGGGCCGCGCCCTGTCCTGATGGAGCCCTTCATGTCGATCCGTTCGCTTGCCCCGCTGCTGGGCACCCTGCTGCTGACCCTGTCGCTGGCCGCACCCGCCGGCGCGAAGCCCGCCGCAGCGCCCAAAGGCGCCGTCGAAGTCGCGTCGGTGGAAGGCATCACCGAATACCGGCTGGACAACGGCCTGCGCGTGCTGCTGTTCCCGGACGCCACCAAGCCCACGGTGACGGTCAACCTCACCTACCTGGTCGGCTCGCGCCACGAGAACTACGGGGAAACGGGCATGGCGCACCTGCTTGAGCACCTGATGTTCAAGGGCACGCCCACCCACACCGACATCCCGGGCGAGATGCGCCGCCGCGGCATCCGCTACAACGCCAGCGCCTGGTACGACCGCACCAACTACTTCGGCAGCTTCGCCGACGGCGCCGACAACCTTGACTGGCTGCTGGCCCTGGAAGCCGACCGCATGGTCAATTCCCTCATCCGCCGCTCCGACCTCGACAGCGAGATGACGGTGGTGCGCAACGAGATGGAGTCGGGCGAAACCAACCCGGTGCGCGTGCTGCTGCAGCGCATGTCGGCCACGGCCTACCTTTGGCACAACTACGGCAAGTCCACCATCGGCGCACGCTCGGACGTGGAGAACATGCCGATCGAGCGGCTGCAGGCCTTCTATCGAACGCACTACCGGCCCGACAACGCCACGCTGCTGGTGGCCGGCCGCATCGATCCGGCGCAGACGCTGGCCAAGGTGGTGTCGGCGTTCGGCCCACTCAAGAGACCGGCGGAACCCGTGCAGGCCACCTACACCGACGAACCCGTGCAGGACGGCGAACGCGAAGTAGTGGTGCGCCGCGTGGGCGACACCCGCCTGATCGGCCTGAACTACCACCTGCCGGCCGCCGCCCACGCCGACAGTGCGCCGCTGGAAGTGCTGGGCCAGGTGCTGGGCGACACGCCCGGTGGCCGCCTGCACAAGGCGCTGGTCGAGTCCGGCCTGGCAACGTCGGTGAGCGCCAGCACCTGGCAGCTGGCTGAACCCGGGACGATGCTGATGCTCGCCCAGCTGCCGCGCGACGGGGACGACGAAGCCGTTGCCATCGAGCTGATCAAGCAGGTGGAGACCGCCACGCAGGCGCCTTTCACCGCCGACGAAGTGGCCAAGGCCAAGACCCAGCTGCTCAAGGACGCCGAGCTGCTGTTCAACGACGCCAACGCCACCGCCACCGCGCTTTCCGAGGCCATCGCCTCGGGCGACTGGCGGCTGTTCTTCCTGCATCGCGACCGCGTCGAAGCGGTCACCGCCGACGACGTGACGCGCGTCGCCAAGGCCTATCTCAAGCAGAGCAACCGCACGCTGGCGCGCTTCATCCCGACCGACGCACCTGATCGCGCCGAGATCCCGGCCACGCCGGACGTGGCTGCGCTGCTGGCCGACTACAAGGGCCGCGAGGCCGTGGCCGCGGGCGAAGCCTTCGATCCGTCGCCGGCCAACATCGACAGCCGCACCGTCGTTTCCAAGCTGGCCAACGGCACCGAGCTGGCGCTGCTGTCGAAGGAAACGCGCGGCGACACGGTGTCGGTCAGCATGGCGCTGCGTTTCGGCAAGGTGGGCGACGTGATGGGCCGCGAAAACGCCGGCAGCCTTGCGGCGGCCATGCTGTCGCGCGGCACCGAAACCATGACGCGCGAACAGATCAGCCGCCGCCTGGACGACCTCAAGGCGCGCGTGAGCTTCAACGGCAGCGCCCAGGGCCTGGGCGTGGGCGCCACCACCACCCGCGAGCACCTGCCCGAAGTGATGGCGCTGGTGGCGCAGATGCTCAAGACGCCCTCCTTCCCCGAGAGCGAGTTCGAGCAGCTGCGCACGCAGTACATCACCGGCATCGAGTCGCAGCGCAGCGAGCCGCAGTCGGTGGCCGCGCGCGCCAGCACCCGCCATTTCAACGCGCACTGGCCCAAGGGCCATCCCTACTACGCCGCCACGATCGAAGAGGCGCTCGAGGAAATCAAGGGCGCCACGCTGGCCGATGTGCGCGACTTCCATGCGGCCTTCTACGGCGCGGGCAACGGTGAAATCGCCGTGGTGGGCGACTTCGACCCGGCGCAGGTGACCGCGCTGATGCAGCAGCACTTCGGCGACTGGACGTCGGCCAAGGCCTTCGAACGCATCCCGATGCCGCTGGTGCTGGCGCCCACGGTGGAGCGCATGCTGGAAACGCCGGACAAGGCCAATGCGGTGATCATCCAGTTCGGGCAGTTCCCGGTGTCGGACTCGCACCCCGACTACGCCGCGCTGCTGGTGGCGAACAACATCTTCGGCGGCGGCGGCATGAAGTCGCGCCTGGGTGATCGCGTACGCCAGACCGACGGCCTGAGCTACTCGGTTGGCTCGGGCTTCAACGCCAGCATCCAGGACGAAGCGGCCAGCCAGCAGCTGTTCGCCATCGCCGCGCCGGAGAACATCGCCAAGGTGAAGCAGGCTTTCGCCGAGGAAATGGCGCGCCTGGTCAAGGACGGCGTCACGCAGGCCGAGCTCAAGGACGCCGTGGACGGCATCCTCAAGGGCCGCGTGCTGGGCCGCGCCGAAGACGGCGCCCTGGCCGGTCAGCTGCGCAGCAATCTCTACTACGACCGCACGCTGGCCTGGAGCGCCGAACTCGAAGCGAAGATGGCGGCGCTGACCAAGTCCGACGTGGATGCGGCCATCCGCAAGCACTTCGGCGCGGCCGGCTATTCGGTGTTTGCGGCGGGTGACTTCGCCAAGGCCTCCGTGGCCAAGCCCGAGGCGGCGGCCACCACCACGCCCTGACGCCGCCGGGCTTTCCCGCAACGCAAAAGCCCCGCTTCGGCGGGGTTTTTCTTTCGCCGTCCATCCCGGCGCATTGTCCGACGCGTGGTGATGCTGACCGCGGCAAGGCGACCACGACAGCTGACGCCCGCTTTCGGCGGCGGGTTCAACGGGGTTTCACCCCACTTTGGTGGCTCTGGCGAGCTGGTGGGAAAAGCCGCACGACAGCGGAGGTACTGCTGTTGCATCTATTTGCGGACTGCTACTGTGACGCAGCGGCTGAAGATCAGGTGAGATTCCAATGAACCGTAGAACTTTTCTATCGCTTGCATCTGCTGCGGTAATTCCAGCGCTCGGAGCACGAACGAGGTTGCAAGGGCGGATCGAAACACTTGCGGATTTTGGCGCGGGGGCCGGAACCGGACCGCGTATCCGGGTGTGGCTCCCCCCAGGCCATAACGAGCACGGTATCGTTCACCGGACCCTGTACATGCTCGACGGGCAGTATGCCTTTGCCGATGACAGCGACGGAACGAATTTCCGTGCCGATCGTCGTGTCGAACGGCTCATGGCCACCGGGACTATCGAGCCCACAATAATCGTTGCTATCGACCATCTCGAGGCTGACCGTTTCCTGCAGTACATGCCCCAGGCCATCTATGAGCGTGGCAATTCCGGGGTTCGCGCAACGATCGAGAGGGAAATGGCGCGGCTTGGTGCCCAATCGCTTGTTTCAGCGGAGTTTGTCCAGTTCCTTGAGACTCGATTGAAGCCTTACATCCAGGCGCACTACCAGACGTCGGGGGATCGCCTGGACACGGCCATCTTCGGGGCGAGCATGGCCGGCGTGATGGCCGGCGCATTGTTCGTCGAGGCACCCCGGATGTTCGGGCGCGCCGCGTGCATGTCGCCCAACTGGGCCATTTACGACGAACGCATGATCGATCACCCAGCGCTCGCTTCGCTTTGGGCGGCCTATTTCAGGCAGCTCGGCGCTCCAGAAGGACGGCGCTTGTGGTTGGACCATGGCACCGAAATGATGGATGCCGGAATGGCGCCGCATCAGCGTTCCATCGCGAAGAGTCTCGAGGATCTCGACTGGCGTCGCGGCTGCAACCTTCAAACGCGGGTTTATGACGCCGGTCATGCGTTTGCGCAGACTGCAACACAGATGGATGACGTGCTCGCCTGGCTGCTCGCGTAGGACGGACGCAGAACAGCGGTTACGGCGCCTTATCGGGGGTAGTTGATGGCGGCTTGCGACCCATAGCGGACATAGGAATTGGCCAGGAACAGCTGTTTTGACCCCGGATAGGGAAGCTCCGAGGGCACATTGGAGAGAAGGCTGGTGTCCGGGCTTTCGTTGGATTGTTTACCGGACAAGGTCGGCCTAAACTCCGCAATAGTCATGGCGCTGCGGGCCACCTCCCGACACCTCAATCGGAGGTATAACCGGCACGTGGCGTCCGCATATACGGTAGCTAGGCCGCGCGGTGGGACGCTACTCTAAACTTGTGGTTCAATTCTTCGAGTCACGGCAGTTCCGCCGGAAACCATGGAAACAGGAGGGTGTCATGGGTGACGATGCTGAGTACCAGATGGAGCAGGATCAACTGGAGAGAAACGAGCGAGAGTCCCTGCGGCAAGCTCGAGTGGACGAAGATTCTCGCCGAAATCGCAAGTGGGAGCAGGCGGCTGCAGCCAAGGCGAAAGAGAGTGTCCCGGCCAAGCCGACGGATACTTGAGCTCGCAAGCGCGGCCTAACAGTTCGTTCAAGCCGACGCCGTCGGCGCGGGGTAACTCAAGGCGGTTGGCGGGATATGAGAGGGGGATGGCGGGTGGACCACGTAAGAGCAGCGACATCATTGCCATGTCGTCTGCGG
>NZ_JAIBFH010000190.1 GCF_019459675.1 Arenimonas sp. | reverse complement strand
TGGCGGGCCTGGTGCCCGCCAGCGCCGGGCATACCCTGTATGGCGCCACCAAACTGTGGCTGATCCGCTTCTCCGAGTCGCTCGACCAGGAGTCACGGCCGCGCGGCGTGCACGTCACGGCGCTGTGTCCGGGCATGACCTACAGCGAATTCCACGACGTCAACGGCATGCGCGACAAAGTGGCCAAGCTGCCCAAGGGCATCTGGCTCAGCAGCGAGGCCGTCGCCCGGCTGGGCGTGGACGCGGTGGAGGCGGGCAAGCCGCGGGTGGTCACCGGCCGCAGCAACCGCATCATCGCCACGCTGTGCAAATACCTGCCCGACAGCGTGGCGCGGGCCTTGATCGGCTCACGGTCGAAGGACTTCCGCGACGCCGACTGATCGCTCGGCCGCGCGACCGCCTCAGGCCAGCTTGATCTCGCGCAGCCGCTCCATCAGGTACTCGTGCGAGGTGATGGCGGTCGGGTAGCGGTCGGGATTTTCCGCACTGATGCAGCCCGGCAGGGTCTTGATGACGAAGTCCGGGTTGGGATGCAGGAAATACGGCGTGGAATAGCGCGGCTTGCGCGCCGCCTCGCCCGGCGGATTCACCACGCGGTGGGTGGTGGACGGGTAAACGTGGTTGCTCAGGCGCTGCAGCATGTCGCCGATGTTGACCACGATGGTGTCGGCTTCGGCCGTGAACGCCACCCACTCGCCCTTGCGCGACAGCACTTCCAGGCCGGCGGCGCTGGCGCCCACCAGCAGGGTGATGAAGTTGATGTCCTCGTGCGCACCGGCGCGCACGTTGGGCACGTCGTCGGCGGTGATCGGCGGGTAATGGATGGGGCGCAGGATCGAGTTGCCGAAGTTGGTCTTGTCGGCGAAGTAGTCCACCGGCAGGCCGATGTGCAGCGCCAGCGCCGAAAGCACCCGCGAACCCAGCTGGTCCAGGGCCTGGAACAGGCCGTAGGCCACGTCCTTGAACTCGGGCACTTCGGCCGGCCACAGGTTGGGCGGCATCACGTCGGCGTACTTGGAATCGCGCGGGATCTCGCGGCCCACGTGCCAGAATTCCTTGAGGTCGGAGTACTTGGCGCCCTTGGCGGTCTCGATGCCGAACGGCGTGTAGCCGCGCGCACCGCCGCTGCCGGGCACGTGGTAGCTGCGCTTGGTTGCCTCGGGCAGCGCGAAGAAGCGCTGGAACACGCCGTAGGCGGCGTCAATCTGCGCCTGCGGGATGCCGTGGTTGCGGATTCCGGCGAAGCCCCATTCGCGGTAAGCGGCGCCGAGCTCGGCGACGAAGGCATCGCGGTCGGTGTCGAAGCGCTGGATGTCGAGGGTGGGGATGCTTGCGGTCACGGCGTTTGTCCGGGTCGGTTGAGGGTTGGAGTTTAAGGGTGGAACCGTGCGCGCGGCGTTGACGCGGCTCAAGTCGCGGCGCGCACCACGCTGGCCAGCCGCTCCAGCACCTGGTTCATCAGCGCTTCGTCGTCCGCTTCCACGGTGACGCGCACCACCGGCTCGGTGCCGGACGGGCGCAGCACCAGGCGGCCACGGCCCTGCAGGGCGGCTTCGGCCTCGGCCTGGGCCCGCTGCACCCGGGCGTCATCGAGCGGCCTGGCGCCGGGCGCGATGCGCACATTCACGGTCTGCTGGGGCAGCGGGCGGTAGCCGGCCTGCGACTGCGCCAGGGTCTGCTGCGTGCGGCGCAGCACCTCCAGCACCTGCAGCGCGCTGACGATGGCGTCGCCCGTGCTGGCGCGGTCCAGGCACAGCAAATGCCCCGAGGCTTCGCCGCCCAGCACGCCGCCGCCCTTCACCAGCGCCTGGTGCACGAAGCGGTCGCCCACCCTGGCGCGCAGGAATTCGATGCCGCCCTCGCCCAGCGAGCGCTCCATCGCGTAGTTGGTCATCAGCGTGCCCACCACCGGCCCGGTCAGGCGGCCGGAAGCGTGCCAGTCGCGGGCCAGCAGATAAACCAGGCCATCACCGTCCACCAGGCGGCCGTCGCCGTCCACCATCAGCACACGGTCGCCGTCGCCGTCGAAGGCGATGCCGAGGTCGGCGCCGGTTTCAAGCACGCGGGCGATCAGGGCCTGCGGATGCGTCGAGCCGACGCCGTCGTTGATGTTCAGGCCGTTGGGTTCGGTACCGATCTCGTGAACCTCGGCGCCAAACTCGGAGAACACGCGCGGGGCCACCTGGTAGGTCGCGCCGTGGGCACAGTCGATGACGATCTTCATGCCCGACAGCGCGAAGTCTTCGGGCACCGTGGTCTTGCAGAACTCGGCGTAGCGGGCCAGCGCGTCGGTGACGCGCGAGGCTTTGCCCAACTGCTCGGACGGGCGGGTGCGGAACGGCTGGTCCAGCTCGGCTTCGATCGCGGCTTCGATGGCGTCGGCGAGCTTTTCGCCCTGGGCCGAGAAGAACTTGATGCCGTTGTCGTAGTGCGGGTTGTGGGAGGCGCTGATGACGATGCCGGCATCGGCGCGCAGCGAACGCGTCAGGTAGGCCACGGCGGGGGTCGGCATCGGGCCCAGCATGCGCACGTCGGCGCCGGCCGCCACCAGCCCGGCCTCCAGCGCGGCTTCGAACATGTAGCCCGAGATGCGGGTGTCCTTGCCGATGACCACCGTGGCGTGGTCGTTGCCGTCGCCCACCAGCACCCGGCCGGCCGCGGCGCCCAGGCGCAGCATGAAATCGGCCGAGATCGGGAAATCACCGACCCGGCCACGGATACCGTCTGTGCCGAAGTACTTGCGCGTGCTCAAGGCCGGCTCAATCGGCGCTGGGCGCGGGATCGGGCGCCGTCATCGGCTGGCGCATCATCAGCGCCAGCAGCGCGCCCAGCTTGTCGCGCATCTGGCGGCGGTCGATGATCAGGTCCACGGCGCCATGCTCGACCAGGAACTCCGAGCGCTGGAAACCTTCCGGCAAGGTCTCGCGCACGGTCTGTTCGATCACGCGCGGGCCGGCGAAGCCGATCAGCGCATGCGGCTCGCCCACGTTGATGTCGCCCAGCATGCCCAGCGAAGCCGAAACGCCGCCGGTGGTCGGGTGCGTAAGCACCGACACAAACGGCAGCCCGGCCGCGCGCAGCCGCCCTAGGGCCGCCGAGGTCTTGGCCATCTGCATCAGCGAGAACAGGCCTTCCTGCATCCGGGCGCCGCCCGTGGCCGAGAAACAGACCAGGGGGCAGCCCACTTCCAGCGCGCGCTCGGCCGCCAGGGTGAACTTCTCGCCCACCACCGAACCCATGGAGCCGCCCATGTAGCGGAACTCGAACGCCGCCACGCAGACCGGGTGACCCTTGAGCTTGCCCTGCACGGCCACCATCGCGTCACGCTCGCCGGTGGCCTTCTGCGCCGCCTTGATGCGCTCGGCGTATTTCTTCTGGTCCTTGAAGTGCAGTGCGTCGACCGGACCCAGCGCGGCGCCGATTTCTTCGCCGCCCTCGTCGTCCAGGAAGGCCACCAGGCGCTCGCGCGCGCCGATGCTCATGTGGTGGTTGCACTTGGGGCACACGCGCAGGTTCTTCTCGAGCTCGGGGCCGTAAAGCGCGGCGCCGCAGCGGTCGCACTTTTCCCACAGGCCCTCGGGCACGGCGCGCTTGCCGCCGCCCTCGGTGCGGATGCGCGAGGGCATCAGTTTGGTCAGCCAGCTCATTGAGCCACCGGTATAGTTCGGGTCGGGAAGTTTAGCCCGAAAGGCCGCGGCGTGAAGGGCCCCCCCCCGCGGGCCCGGCCCCGGCCGG
>NZ_JAIBFH010000013.1 GCF_019459675.1 Arenimonas sp. | reverse complement strand
GGCCTGGCGGCCCTGTGCCTCCGGGGGCGGCGGGCGCCATGCGCCGGTAGTCCACGATTTCGAAGGCGTGCGCGTGCAGGTCGTCGGCCGGGTGCGGCTGGCGCTTCTCCACGATCCAGTCCGCCGTGTCGAAGGCCGGGAAGAACACATCCGCCCCCGGCACCTGCGTGTCCACGTGGGTCAGCCGCATGCGCTGGGCATGGGGCTGCGCCAGCGCGTAAACCTCGCCACCGCCGATTACCATCAGCACCGTGCCCGCGGCCCGCGCGATAGCCTCGTCCAGCGACGCCACCGCCTGCATGCCTTCGAACGGCACCCGTCCCGAGCGGGTCAGCACCAGGTTGGCGCGCCCCGGCAGCGCCCGACCCAGCGACTGCGCGGTCTTGCGGCCCATCAACACCGGATGCCCCAGGGTCAGCGCCTTGAAGCGCTTGAGGTCGTCGGGCAGCCGCCAGGGAAGCTCATTGCCGCGACCGATGGCCCGCGCGCGGTCCAGCGCCGCCACCAGCACCAGGCTCATATCGCCACCGGGGCCTTGATGGCCGGGTGCGGGTCGTAGCCGCTGATGGTGATGTCCTCGTAGCGCATCGTGAACAGGTCGCGCGCCTCGGGCGCCAGCGACAGCGTGGGCAGCGGGCGTGGTGCGCGTGACAGCTGTTCGCGCGCCTGGTCGTAATGGTTGCTGTACAGGTGCGCGTCGCCCAGCACGTGCACGAAGTCGCCGACCTGGAGGCCGCAGTGGCGGGCCACCATGTGCGTGAGCAGCGCGTAGCTGGCGATGTTGAACGGCACGCCCAGGAAGATGTCGGCCGAACGCTGGTAAAGCTGGCAGCTGAGCCGGCCGTTGGCCACGTAGAACTGGAACATCGTATGGCAGGGCATCAGCGCCATCTTCGGCAGGTCGGCCACGTTCCAGGCGCTGACGATCAGGCGGCGCGAATCGGGATTGCGGGTTATCTCGTCCACCACCCAGCGCAGCTGGTCGATTTCCTGGCCGTCGGCACCGCTCCAGCGCCGCCACTGCTTGCCGTACACCGGGCCGAGGTCGCCGTTCTCGTCGGCCCATTCGTCCCAGATGGTGACTTTGTTCTCTTTCAGATAGGCGATGTTGGTTTCGCCGCGGATGAACCACAGCAGCTCGTGCACGATAGAGCGCAGGTGCAGCTTCTTGGTGGTGACCAGCGGGAAGCCGTCGTCCAGCCGGTAGCGCAGCTGCCAGCCGAACACCGAACGGGTGCCGGTACCGGTGCGGTCGGCCTTCTCCTCGCCGTGTTCCAGCACGTGGCGCAGCAGGTCGAGGTAGTTGTGCATCAGGCCGCGTCCGCCGCGACCACCGCCGGCTGCAGGGTTGGCGAGCGCCGCGACAGCCACAGCAGGAACAGGCCCAGCGCCACCAGCGGCAGCGACAGCACCTGGCCCATGGTGAGCCAGCCGAAGGCGAGGTAACCCAGGTGTGCATCGGGCTCGCGCACGAACTCCACCAGGAACCGGAAGCTGCCGTAGAGCAGCGCGAACAGCCCCGACACGGCATAGCGCGGCCGCGGCTTTCGCGAATACAGCAGCAGCACGGCCATCATGACCACACCCTCGAGCACCATCTGGTAAAGCTGGGACGGATGCCGCGCGAAGCGGTCCAGCGCACCGGTTTCATGCAGAGAGCGCAGCTGTTCCATCGGCAGGCGCGCGTATTCAACGGGAAGGCTGTCGCGGAACACCACGCCCCAGCTGCCGTCGGTGGGCTTGCCCCACAGTTCGCCGCCGATGTAGTTGCCCAGGCGGCCAAAGCCCAGGCCCGAGGGAATGATCGGCGCCACGAAATCCATCACGTCGAAGTAGTGCAGCTTGTGCCGGCGCGTCCACCAGGCCGCGGCGAGCATCACGCCGATCAGGCCGCCGTGGAAACTCATGCCGCCTTCATTGATCTTCAGCAGCACCAGCGGATTGGCGAGGAAGGAATCAAAGCCGTAGAACAGCACGTAGCCAATCCGGCCGCCCAGCACCACGCCCAGCATGCCGTAGAACAGCAGATCGCCAAACCCGTTTTCGTCCACGCCGGGCAGTCTGCCGGCGCGTACGCGCTGCCGGCCGATGAACCAGGCGGCGCCAAAGGCGAGCAGGTACATCACGCCATACCAATGGATGCCGTGCGGCCAGAACGGCAGCGGCAGGGCGATCGGGTCGATCTGGTGCAGCAGGGTCATGCGGGCTCCGGCGGGCGATGCGCGGGGGCGCGGTCGGCCGCCCCATTTTGCCCCAGACCGGCGGCGCGCCCAAGCGCGATGGCCGCCCTGCCCCTCAAGCCGGCAGCACGCGGGCGATGACGCCCTTGAGGTAGTCGGTTTCCGGGATGGCCGGATGCACCGGGTGGTCGGCCGACTGCGACAGCGGCTCAAGCAGCTGCACCTGGCGGTCCAGGTGCCTGGCGCCGGCCTGCAGGCCGTCGATCAGCGCTTCCCGGGGCATGTGGTGGCTGCACGAGCAGGTGATCAAGATGCCGTCGCGCTCGAGCACCTGCATGCCCAGCTCGTTGAGGCGCCGATAGGCCAGCGAGCCCTCCTTGAAGTCCTTCTTGCGCTTCACGAAGGCCGGCGGGTCCAGGATCACCACGTCCCACTTGCGCCGCTCGGCGCGCGCCGCTTTCAGGAACTCGAAGGCGTCGGCGGCGTGCGCCTGCACCCGGTCCTGCATGCCGTTGTGCTGGATGTTGGCGTTGATGCCGGCCACCGCGCGCGCCGAGGCGTCCACGCAGTCCACCGCACTGGCACCGAAGGCCGCGGCGCGCAGGCCCCAGCCGCCCAGGTAGCTGAACACGTCCAGCACCTTGGCACCCGGGACATACGGCGCCAGGCGGTCGCGATTGCCGCGCTGGTCGTAGAACCAGCCGGTTTTCTGGCCTTCGCGCAGGTCACACAGGAAGTCCACGCCGCCCTCGCGGGCGATCGCCGGGCCGTCCAGCGTGCCGTGCACCAACTCCACCGAATCGGCCAGGCCCTCGATGGCGCGGGCGCCGCTGTCGTTCTTCCACAGCAGCGCCGAAGGCGCCAGCACCTTCAGGATGGCGGCGGTGATTTAGTCGCGCAGCCGGTCCATGCCGGCGGGTGGTGGGGGGGGGGCCACCCACCAACCCCCCACCCCGACCCGCGAACACACCA
>NZ_JAIBFH010000115.1 GCF_019459675.1 Arenimonas sp. | reverse complement strand
GATATCGGCCTGCACGCCCGGGGGCGCAATCACTTCCGCCGCTGTGTCCAGGATGGATTCCACCTGCGCGGTCTGCCACTGCATGGCGCGCGGCAGAGGTACCAGGCTGGCCAGGATCCACACCTCGCCTTCGCCATCCTTGCCCATGACGCGCCACAGGCCAGGACCGGGCTGCACGCCGGTGACCACCAGTTCGTCCAGCACCACATCGGGCTGCACGGACGGATGCTGGGTGCTTGCCGACGCCATCGGCGCGAGGCCAATCAGCGCCGCAGCAATGAGGTTCGCGGCAACGCGCAAACGGGCATTCACAGGCAAAGGGTGTCTCCTGCAGGAACAGCGTTACTTCATGCGTCGCGCCAACCACCCCAGCAAAAGGGCCAGCAGCGCCATGGCAGGCCAGGCTCAGCCCGCTTTGCCGGGCGCGATGCGCCGACCAAGCTTGATCGCCAGCCAGGCCATCGGCAGGTAGGCCAGCAGCAGGTCGGCGGCCATGAACCACACGGGCGCAGGAATCATGAAGCAGGCCGCGATGCCGCCGGCCAGGAACACCACGCCGATGACATACGCGAACCGTGCCTTGTGGCTCGCCGCCACGACATAGGCCACCAGCGCACCTGCCAGCGTGCCCAGCGCATGCGCCAGGAACGGCGCCAGGAAATGCCGGGGCTCGAACAGCGCGATCGCCTGCGCCAGCCCCTCGGGCGTGGTCATGTCCACGCCGGCGGGCGGTGGGATCAGCGTAGGCCCGTAGGTGACGATGGCCATGTTGACCACGCTGCCAATGATGACGCCGGCCACGACGGCCAGGATGTTCCGCAAGATCTTGATCATGGTTCGTCTCCGGCGGGAACTGCATGCTCGACCTTGCGGCCGGCGAAGGCATCGAAGATGCGCCGGTGTTCCCGGTACGACCACGCATCGTCGCGATCATAGTAGCCGGCCACCCACTGCTGGAGATTGCCGAACACCAGCACCCTCATGGCGGGCCGATGGCGGCGCTCGCCTCGTAAATGGCGAACTCCTTGCGGGTGCGCTCGAGCACCTCCCACGTGCCGATGAAGCCGCGGGGAATGACGAAACTGTCGCCCGCCACCACGCTTACCGGCTCGCCTCCCGCCTCGGTGATGACGCTGTGGCCTTCCAGCAGGTGGCAATACTCTTCTTCGGAATAGGAGACGCGCCATTTGCCCGGCTCGCTGAGCCACACCCCCGACACGAACTGGCCCGACGGGTCGGTGTAATGAACCCAGACGGTCTGCCGCGGGTTGCCCTGGATCAGCTTCTCAGGGGGCAAGTGGTACTGCTCACCCGACACGGTGGACGCGTCGAACCTGATGATCATCAGCACGATCTCCTGTTACCGGATGACAAAGCACGAGGCGTTCGCGCCAGGAGCCCCCGGGCATGGTTGGCCAGCGGTCGCGCCGGGTCAAGCGCCCGCCAACGGGCGTTTGGAGCAGGAATTCTAAAGTGGCGCCGGGTTGAAAATGGTCGTCAGAGGCTATTGACAGCCCCCGCGGCGGCGTGCTTTTCTCGACCCATGCCCGCCGCCAACGCCACCGCCATGACCCAGCGCACGACCCTCCCGGTCGAGCAGCTTGTCGCGTCGGTCGCCATGCTGGCCCTTGTCGTCGTCGTCCTTATTACCTCACTCCAAGGTGCGGGATAGACGAGCGCGAATAAGTAAAACAGCCCTCGAAACTAGAACCCCGCACCGGAAACGGCGCGGGGTTCTTCGTTTTGGGGCCCTCTGAAATCCAGACGGACCCACCCCAGTGCAAAGCGACGCGATAAAAACCGGCCCCTCCCGCGCTCCCGCCCGCGCCATGCTGCGCGCCACGGGGCTGGACGACGCCGCCATCGCCAGGCCGCTGATCGCGGTGGTGCACACCTGGTCGGACGTTTCCCCCTGCAACCTCACCCTGCGCGACCTGGCCCAGCACGCGCGCGCCGGCATCCTGGCCGCGGGCGGCACGCCGATCGAGTTCAACACCATCGCCATCACGGATGGCATCGCGATGGGCAGCAGCGGCATGCGCGCCTCATTGGCCTCGCGCGAAGTGATTGCCGATTCGATCGAGTTGGCCGTCAGCGGCCACTGCCTGGACGGGGTGGTGGTGCTGGTGGGCTGCGACAAGACCATCCCGGCCGCCGCGATGGCGCTGGCGCGGCTGGACCTGCCCAGCGCGATTTTGTACGGCGGCACCATCATGCCGGGCCAGTGCAAGGGCAAGAAAGTCACCATCCAGGACGTGTTCGAGGCCGTGGGATCGCATGCCGCCGGCACGCTGGACGATGCCGGCCTGGCGGAAGTGGAGCGCGCGGCCTGTCCGGGCGCCGGCGCCTGCGGCGGCCAGTTCACCGCCAACACCATGGCGATGGTGCTGACCTTCCTGGGCCTGTCACCCTTGGGTTTGAACGACATCCCGGCGCTGCATCCAGACAAGGGCGCCGCGGCGTTTGCCTGCGGCGAGCTGGTGATGCGGCGGCTGCGCGAGGGCGGATTCACGCCGTCGCAGGTGCTCACGCCAGCCGCCTTCCGCAATGCCGCGCGCGCCGTGTCAGCCACGGCGGGCTCCACCAACGCCGCGCTGCACCTGCTGGCCATCGCCCACGAAGCGGGCGTGGACTTCACCCTGGAAGACTTCGAGGCCGCGTCGCGCACGCCGGTGATCGCCGACCTCAAGCCGGGCGGCCGCTACACCGCCGCTGAGATGTTTGACATGGGCGGCAGCGCCCTGGTCGCGAATGAACTGCGTGCGGCTGGCCTGCTCGACGACGAGGCCACGGTGACCGGCCGCACGCTGTTCGCCGAGTTGGACGCCGCGCCGGCCGCCGGCCCGCAGGATTGCGTGCGCCCGGTTTCGGACCCGATCAAGCCGCGCGGCGGCTATTCGATCCTGTACGGCGACCTGGCCCCCGAAGGTTGCATCGTGAAGCTGGCCGGGCACGGCCGCGAATCGTTCGAAGGCACGGCGCGCGTGTTCGACTCCGAAGACGCCGCGTTTGCCGCCGTGCAGGCGCGCGACATCCGCGCCGGCGACGTGGTGGTGATCCGCTTTGAAGGCCCGGCCGGCGGCCCCGGCATGCGCGAGATGCTGGCCGTCACCGCCGCGCTGGTGGGCCAGGGCCTGGGCAACGACGTGGCCCTGGTGACCGACGGCCGCTTCTCGGGCGCCACCCACGGCTTCATGGTCGGCCACGTGTCGCCCGAAGCGGCGCACGGCGGCCCCATCGCCCGCCTGCGCGACGGCGACCGCGTGCGCATCGACGTGTCCACGCGCCGCATTGACGTGGACGCCGACCTGTCCACCCGCGAACCCGCCCGCATCGCCCCGCGCGTCACCGGGGGCGCGCTGGCCAAGTACGCGCTGCAGGTGGGCTCCGCGTCCCGCGGCGCCGTCACCAGCCCCGCGCCGGCCCCGCGCGCCGCACGCATTCCCATCGCACTCATCGCCGATTTCCGGGGCCAGGGCCTCCCCGAGCACAGCACGCCCTGACCCCGTTTTATTCCCTTCCAGACCTCCCTCTCGACTCCAAGGACAACGCCGCCATGACCCAAGCCTCCTCCGCCAACGCGCCCCGTCCCCGCATCGCCGTCGTCGGCTATGGCAGCCAGGGGCGGGCACATGCCTTGAACCTGCGCGAATCGGGATTTGACGTCACCGTTGGCCTGCGCCCGGGCGGACCCACCGAAGCCAAGGCCCAAGCCGACGGCTTCACGGTGAAGACGCCGGCCGAGGCCGTGGCCGGCGCCGAACTCATCGCCGTGCTCACCCCCGACATGGTGCAGCCGCGCCTGTACCGCGAAGCCATCGAGCCCTACATCGCCAAGGGCGCCTGCCTGCTGTTCGCGCACGGCTTCAACGTGCACTACGGCCAGATCGCGCCGCGCGCCGACCTCGACGTCATCCTGGTCGCGCCCAAGGGCCCCGGCGCGCTGGTGCGCCGCGAATACGAGATCGGTCGCGGCGTGCCCTGCGTCTACGCCGTGCAGCAGGACACCAGCGGCCGCGCCGAGGCGCTGGCACAGGCCTATGCCGCGGGC
Source organism: Arenimonas sp. (assembly GCF_019459675.1). GTDB lineage: Bacteria > Pseudomonadota > Gammaproteobacteria > Xanthomonadales > Xanthomonadaceae > Arenimonas. The sequence continues at coordinate 1,147 of NZ_JAIBFH010000115.1, read as the reverse complement.
CTCGGCGGCGCGCGCGCCAACGTCATCAAGACCACCTTCAAGGAAGAAACCGAAACCGACCTGTTCGGCGAACAGGCCGTGCTGTGCGGCGGCGCCACCAAACTGGTGCAAGCCGGCTGGGAAACGCTGGTGGAAGCCGGCTACCAGCCCGAAGTCGCTTACTACGAGTGCCTGCACGAACTGAAGCTGATCGTGGACCTGCTGTACGAAGGCGGCATCACCCGCATGCACGAGTTCATCAGCGAAACCGCGCAGTACGGCGCGCTCACCCGCGGCCCGTACATCATCGACGAACACGCACGCGCGCAGATGAAGAAGATCCTGGCCGAAATCCAGGACGGCACCTTCGCCCGCCAGTGGATCGCCGAATACGCCGCCGGCAACCCCAACTACAAGGCCATGAAGCAGGCCGATTTCGAGCACCCGATCGAAGCCACCGGCCGCAAGCTGCGCGCCGCCATGAGCTGGATCGGCGCCGACGGCAACGTCACCGCGCCGGCCCCCGCCAAGCCCCGACAAGAGGCCGCCGCCGCATGAACGCCAAACAGAACGGCGCCCAGCTGCTGGCGCGCGCGCTCGAAGCCGAGGGCGTGGACCTGCTGTTCGGCTACCCCGGCGGCGCCATCATGCCCTTCTACGACGCCCTGCCCGGCTCGAAGCTCAAGCACATCCTGGTGCGCCACGAACAGGGCGCTGCGCTTGCCGCCAATGGCTATGCGCGTGCCAGCGGCCGCGTCGGCGTGTGCGTGGCCACGTCGGGCCCGGGCGCCTCGAACCTGGTCACCGGTATCGCCGATGCCTTCCTGGACTCGGCGCCGATGGTGGTGATCACCGGCCAGGTCAGCACCGCGCTGATGGGCACCGACGCCTTCCAGGAGCTGGACGTGTTCGGCATGACCCTGCCGATCGTGAAGCACAGCTTCCTGGTGCGCGACGTCAATGATTTGCCCGGCATCGTGCACGAAGCCTTCCGCATCGCCCGCGAAGGCCGCCCCGGCCCCGTGCTGATCGACCTGCCCAAGGACGTGCAGCTGGCCGATGCGTCGCAGCTGGTTCCCCGTGTCCCCCCGGGGGGGGGGGGCCCCCCCCCCCCCGCCCCCGGCGGAGAGAAAACCCCCCCACACCCCCCCCCCCCCCCCCCCCCGCC
>NZ_JAIBFH010000111.1 GCF_019459675.1 Arenimonas sp. | reverse complement strand
GGGGCCGGGCCCCCGGGGCCCCCCCCGGCTGCCGTCTGGGCTTGGGCCCGCGCGCCCACCCGGGCCCCAACGCCCGACCGCCGGGTGGCGACACTGGCCAGGCCCACGCCCGTGCGCAGCGCGCCCTCCGCACAAAGGCGCACCGCACCGCCCATGCCCTCTTCGCCGCCGATGCAGAGCACGTGGCCGTGCTCACCTTTATGCGCATTGGGATGACGGGGGCCCAGCCAGCGCGCCAGGCCGTCGGGGCGGCACAGCCACGCCGCCGGTTTGAAATCGTCGAAGGCGCCGATCTTCAGGTCCAGCCGGTCGAGCAGCACCTCACCGTCGAAATCCCGGGCCATGCCGGTGAACAGGCCGCGCTTGGCCGCGATGAAGCTCACGGTCACCGTGGCCCGCACCGCGGCGCCCTGGGCGTGGCCGGTGTCGGCGTCCAGGCCCGACGGCACGTCCAGCGACAGCACCGGCATGCGGCTGGCATTGATGCGCTCGATCATGGCCTGCGCCGCCTCCGAGGGAGGCCGCGTCAATCCGATGCCATAAATGGCGTCCACCCAAACCTCCGCCTCGGGCAGCAGCCCGTCGAAGGCAATGACGCTGCCCCCCGCGGCGCGAAAATCGGCCAGCGCCTGGCGCGCCGTCTCGGTGCGGGGGCTGGCGCCCGGGGGAGCCACCACCAGCACCCGGAAACCCGCCGCGCGGGCCAGCCGGGCCAGCACATAGCCGTCGCCGCCGTTGTTGCCGGGGCCACAGGCCACGCCCACCACCCGCGCCTGCGGCCAGCGCTGCAGCAGCAGCCGCCAGGCCGCCGCACCCGCGCGGCACATCAGCTCGTAGGACGGCACGCCAAGCACGCCGATGGCGTGGGAGTCCATCGCCCGCACCTGGACAGACCGATAAAGCGGCAGCAGTTCACTCATGCCGCTGATTCTATACTTGCCCCGATGCCCGACCATGCCCGCCTCGCCGAACTGATCAAGACCTGGAGCCTTGAGCTGGGCTTCCAGCAGCTGGGCATCGCCGGGATCGAGCTGGGCCAGGACGCGGCCCACCTTCGTGACTGGCTGGCCAAGGGCCAGCATGGCCGCATGGAATACATGGCCCGGCACGGCGACATGCGCGCGCGGCCCGACGAGCTGGTGCCGGGCACGCTGCGCGTCCTGTCGGTGCGCATGGACTACGGCACCGGCGACGACGCGCAGGCCTGGACCACCCTCGACCAGGGCGAACGCGCCTACGTGGCGCGCTACGCGCTGGGGCGCGATTACCACAAGGTCATGCGCAACCGGCTGCAGAAGCTCGCCGACCGCGTCGCCGCGCACATCGGCCCATTCGGCTATCGCGCCTTCGTGGACTCGGCGCCCGTGCTTGAGCGGGCGCTGGCGCGCGACGCCGGCCTGGGCTGGATCGGCAAGCACAGCTGCCTGATCAACCGCAGCGCCGGCAGCTGGTTCTTCCTGGGCGAAATCCTCACCGACCTGCCGCTGCCGGTGGACGTGCCGGCCAGCGCCCACTGCGGCACGTGCACGCGCTGCATCCAGGTCTGCCCCACCGGCGCCATCGTCGAACCCTACCGCGTGGACGCGCGCCGCTGCATCAGCTACCTCACCATCGAGCTCAAGGAGTCGATTCCCGAGGACATGCGCGCCCTGGTCGGCAACCGCATCTTCGGCTGCGACGACTGCCAGCTGGCCTGCCCCTGGAACAAGTTCGCGGTGCGCACGGACGAGCCCGACTTCCGTGCCCGCAACCAGCTCGACCGCGCCACGCTGGCCGAACTGTTTGCCTGGACCGAAGCCGAATTCCTGCAGCGCACCGAAGGCTCAGCCATCCGCCGCGCCGGCTATACCGGCTGGCTGCGCAACATCGCCGTGGCGCTTGGCAATGCACCGACCACACCCGACGTGCTGACCGCGCTTGCCAGTCGGCGCACCGATGCCAGCGGGATGGTTCGCGAACACGTGGCGTGGGCGCTGGCCCAGCATCCCAAGGCCACCCTGGCCTGCTGACGGCTAGCGGCGGCGGGCGCGAATCTGCGCCAGAAGCGCGCGCGTCACGGGGTCACTGGCCTGGATGCCGTCGTCCGCCACGGCCGGCAGCAGTTCGCCGGCGATGCGCTTGCCCAGCTCGACGCCCCATTGGTCGAACGCGTTGATGCCCCACAGCACGGACTGCACGTACACGCTGTGTTCGTACATCGCCAGCAGCGCGCCCAGCGAGTGCGGCGTGAGTTCGTCCAGCAGGAACAGGCTCGAAGGCCGGTTGCCCGGATAGGCTTTCTGCGGGTCGACGGCCCGCCCGCCGATTGCCAACCCCTGCGACATCCCCAGCAAGTACCCCAGCACCCACCCGTGGCTGTGG
>NZ_JAIBFH010000109.1 GCF_019459675.1 Arenimonas sp. | reverse complement strand
GGCCCTGCGCCCGCGTCGACCAGGGCGCCGCCACCCGCCTGCGGCTGGCGCGCCAGGACGCACTGGCGCCCTGGCCGCGCGGACGCCTGGCCGGCGGCTTGGTGCCCGCGGGCGCCTTCGCCGCCGCCGTGATGGCACTGGGCCTGACGTGGTGGCTGCCGCAGCGGACGGCAACGGCGCCCGATGGCGCGGCCATCACGGCCACCGACGTGGAGATCGACGGCCTGATCGCCGACGAAGATCCCGAGCTTTACGCCTGGTTGGCCGATGCGCCCGTCGCCACGCATGCCCGGGGCCCGCAGTGAGCCCTCGCCTGGTATCGCTGGCCATGGCCCTGCTGCTGGCGCTGAGCGCCACGGGCGCCTGCGCCCATTCGGACCCGTCGCACCCAGGCCAGGACCATCGCGTGCCGGAGGGCGTTTCGGTGCCGACGTGGGCCGAATTGAGTCCGCAGCAGCAGGAAAAGTTCGAGCCCCTGCGCGAACGCTGGGACGAGATGCCGGCGTCGCGGCGGGTGCGCGCACTCGAGCGCGCGGAGCGCCATGCGCGCTGGGAAGCGCTGACGCCCGAACAGCGCGAGCGCCTGCGCCACGGCGCACGTAATTTCCGCGACCTGCCGCCGGAGCTGCGCCAGAAGATGCGCGCCAGCATGCAGCGGGTGCACCAGCTGCCCGAGGTCGAGCGGCGCGAACTCAAGCAGCGTTGGCGCGCCATGGACCCCGAACAGCGCCGAAAGTGGCTTGAGGCGGGCGGCCCGGGCGTGGCGCCGCCGCCGGCAGACTGAGGCGCGCCTCAGGCCTTGGCTTCGCCCGCGTGCGAAAGGCAGGTCTTGGCGATCAGGTCGTCAGTCCAGTCCAGCGTCAGCTGGCCGTCCTTGAGTGACAGGGCCAAGAAGTTGAAGACGTTGCGCGCGTACATCTCGCTGGCGTGCAGCGCGCCCATGCTGGCCAGGTTCAAGGGCCCGGCGACGGTGACGCCGTTGCTGTCGATGGTTTCGCCGGGACGGGTGAGTTCGCAGTTGCCGCCGGTCTCGGCCGCCAGGTCCACGATCACGCTGCCGGGCTTCATGCCCGCCACCATCGCAGCGGTGATGATCTTGGGCGCCGGGCGACCCGGCACGGCGGCGGTGGTGACGATAACGTCCACCGTCTTGAGGTGTTCGGCCAGGCGTTTCTGCTGCTCGGCGCGCTCGTCGGCCGTGAGCTCGCGCGCATAGCCGCCCTCGCCCGCCGCGCTGACGCCCAGGTCGAGGAACTTGCCGCCCAGTGATTCGATCTGCTCGCGCGTCTCGGGGCGCACGTCAAAGCCCTCCACCTGCGCGCCCAGCCGGCGCGCGGTGGCGATGGCCTGCAGCCCGGCAACGCCGGCGCCGACAATCAGCACCTTGGACGGACGGATGGTGCCGGCCGCCGTGGTGAGCATGGGGAAATAGCGCGGCGCCAGCTGGGCGGCGATCAGCACAGCCTTGTAGCCGGCGATACCCGCCTGCGACGACAGCACGTCCATGGCTTGTGCCCGCGTGGTGCGCGGCAAGCGCTCGAGTGAAAAGCCGGTAAGACCCGCCTGCACCAGGGCATCGATGCGTCCCGGGTCGGCGTGTGGCGCCAGCAGCCCCACCACCACCGCACCGCGCTTGAGCTTGGCCAGCCGGTCGTTGGCGGGAGGCTGCACGCAGACCAGCACGTCGGCCTGCGCAAGCAGTGCGTCGGCGTCGGCGTCGAATCCGGCGCCCGCGTAGGACTCGTCGCGGAAGTGTGCCGGCACG
>NZ_JAIBFH010000090.1 GCF_019459675.1 Arenimonas sp. | reverse complement strand
AGCCCTGGGCGGCGTGCTGGTGGAGATCGCCGGTGAGGCCGGCGGACCCATGCGCGTGGTGGTGGGCCTGGGCCTGAACGTTCGCATGCCCGCGTCCGCGGCGCGCGACATCGACCAACCCTGGTGTGACCTGGCTTCGCTGTCGCCCACGGCGCCGTCCCGGCAGGCGGTGTGCATAGCCCTGCTCGATGCCCTGCTGCCGATGCTGCCGCGCTTCGAGCGTGAGGGTTTGGCGGCGTTCGTCGACGGCTGGGCGCGGCATGACCTGCTGGCCGGGCAACCGGTGAAACTGCAGCTGGGCGATCGCTGGATTGAAGGCGTGGCGCTGGGCATCGCCACCGATGGCGCCCTGCGCCTGCGCGACGCCACCGGCGTGCACCACCATCACGCCGGCGAAGCGAGCCTGCGCGCCGCATGACCACCTGGCTGCTGGACCTGGGCAATACCCGACTCAAGGTGGCCGCCTGGCAGCCGGGACAGGGTGTGGGCGTCGTGCAGGCTTGGACCCACGGTGCGGCGGATTTCGCGCCGCTGCTGCAGCGCTGGCTGGCCGGCGTGCAGGCGGGCGACGACTGCTGGCTGGCGTCGGTGGCCGGATCGCAGCTGACGGCGGCGGTGGCCGAGGCGCTGGCCAGCCATGGCAACCCGGCCGCGCGTGCGCGCCCCCGGGCCGAGTGCGCCGGCGTGCGCATCGCCTACGCCGAGCCGTCGCGGCTGGGCGTGGATCGCTTCCTGGCGCTGCTGGCCGCCCACGCGCGCGGCGAAGGACCCTGGCTGCTGGTCTCGGCCGGCAGCGCCCTCACGGTGGACCTGATGGACGCCGCGGGACTGCACCGGGGCGGCCTGATCGCGCCCAGCCCGGAACACATGCGTTCGGCGCTGGCGGCACGATTCCCCGCGCTGGCCTTCGCCGGGGGGGAGGCCAGTGATTTCGCCGCCGACACCGCCGACGCCCTGGCCAGCGGCAGCCTTGGCGCCGCGGCGGGCCTGGTGGAGCGCAGCCATCGCCGGGCCACGCGCCTGCTCGGCGTGGCGCCGCGCGTGCTGCTGAGCGGCGGCGGTGGCCAGCGCCTTGCCAGCGCGCTGGAACTGGACGTGGAACTGGCGCCGGCACTGGTGCTGGAAGGACTGGCTGTTTACGCCGCGCATGCCGCGGGGAGTGATTCGTGATCTTGCGTGGGCTGGTGGTGCTGTTGGTGTGTTTGAACCTGGGCGTTGGCGCGTGGTGGCTGGTGCAGCCTGAGCCGTCGCCCGATCCGCCGCCGCCGGTGGATGCCGGCGTGGGCAGCCTGGTGCTGCTGGGCGAGGCCGAAACGCCGCCCACCGCCGATGAAATGGAGGTCGGCGCGGTGCCGGTGCCCATGCCCGAAACGCCGGGCTGCCTGACCATCGGCCCGTTCGCGACGCCGGCCGAACTGCGCGCGGCGATGGCGGCGCTGACGCCCAGCGCGGCGCGCATCCAGTTCCGCGAAGTGGCGGCCACCCAACTGCGCGGCTATCGCGTCTACTTGCCGGCCGCGGCCAGCCGGGAAGCGGCGCTGGCGGCGGCACGCCAGCTCGCTGCGCGCGGCGTGCGCGACTACTACGTGGTGACCGCCGGCGACCAGGAGAACACCGTGTCGCTGGGCCTGTTCCGCGACCTGGCCAACGCCGAGAAGCGGCGCGAAGAGATTTCCGCGCAGGGCTTTGCCGCCGTGCTCGAGCCGCGCACCGATGCCGGCGCGCAGTGGTGGATTGATCTCGCCGCCGAGCCGGATCTGGATTGGAAGTCGCTGCTGCCTGCCGCCAAGGACCTCCAGGCCCGTCCGATCACCTGCGAGTGAGCCTCGCCACGGGTTAGAATCCAGTCCATGCCGGCATAGCTCAGTTGGTAGAGCAACCGCCTTGTAAGCGGTAGGTCCCCAGTTCGAATCCGGGTGCCGGCACCATCGCTGCATCGCGCAAAGACGGCCGGGCGTGGTATTCGCCGGCGAATTGCGGTCCTATAGCCACAGGCAGCCCGACCCTTCCGGTCGGCGGAGTCCGCTTCGCCCATGGGCAACGATGGCGGTATGGATACAACCACCGGTGCAACGATCGATTCCGGCATGACGCTGTGGTCCCGGTTGGGCATCGGCCTGCTTCTGGTGACGCTGCTCGACGCGCTGGTGATCAAGCCGGCGTCGCCTGCGCCTGGACCGCCGGCAATGCTGGCCCTGGCCAGCCCGCTGCTGATCGGCGCCTGGCTGTTGGTGCGCGGTGTTTCGGCCCGCCGCGCCCGGTTTGCGCCGGTCATCGTGGCGCTGCTGGCGATGGTGTTGCTGGCCCTGGTGGCGTGGCCGGCGGCACAGTGGCTGGCGCAGCCGGCGGCGGCCGTCGGCGCGGCGGCGGCAACGCTGGGCATGGGTTTGGCGACGCGCACCGATTCGCTTGCTCGCGATGCCGCCTTGCGCGCACTCGGCGCAGCCCAGCTCGGCCTGATGTTGCTGGTTCTGGCCAGCGGCGGTCACGTTGCCGGATCGGATGGGCTGGGCCTTGCCGCGTCCGCGATGGCGGCCCATGGGGTGCTTGGCGTTTACTGGCTGGGCTTGCGCCTTGGTGTCGGCGAGCAGCGAATCCTCCGGCTCTCGACGGCGCTGCTGGCCGGCGTGGGACTGGTGGCGATGGCGGGCTGGGCGAGCGGCAGCGCGGCGATCGTCCAGGGCGGCACCGTCTACGTGCCCATCCAGTTCAACACCGCGCTTTGCTGCCTGCTGCTGGCGGTCGTCCTGGGATTGTTGGGCACTCCCGCGCATCGGCGCAGCCTGTGGTTGCTGGCTCCCGTCGTGGTGTTGGCGGGTGCCAGCCTGGTGGAGGAATACGCCGGGCTGGCGATGGATGTCGGCGAGTGGCTGATATCGCACCACATCGTTGCCGAGGGCGTGGTGCCCGGCCGGATGGCGCCCAACACGGCCACGGCCTTCCTGATCGCGGCGCTGGGCATCGCGCTGGCGCCCATTGGCTCCGACCCGGCGCACAGCCGCTGGGGCGCCACCTGGGCCTGTGGCTTCATGGTGTCGGTGATTGGCGCGGTGGCGCTGGTGGGTTACGTCGTCGATGTCCCGGTGGTCCGGGCCTGGGGATCGCACACGCCGATGGCCCTGCTCACCGGGATCGCGATGCTGGGACTGGGCCTTGCCCTGGCTTATTCGGGCGGTGGCCAGGGCCCGGGCCAGCAGCGGCGTGCCAGTTGGCTACCGCTGGCGGTGGGCATGGCGGTGACCCTGACGTCGCTGTGGGTGTGGTCGGGAGTGAGCCGCGACCAGGAACAAAGGGCGCAGCAATCGCTGGCCCGGCAAATGGACGTCGTGGAAAAAGTGCTGATCGAAGGCGTGCACTCGCGCATTTCTTCGTTGGACCGTGCGGCGGCGCGAATGGCGCAAGCGCCGGACCAGGCCACCCGGCAGTTTTACTTCCGGCTCGATGCACAGCTGCTGGTGCGCGACTTCCCCAGCCTGGCGGCACTGGTGTTGACCGATCCGGACGGGGTGGCGCTGCAGGTGGAGTCCCGGCTGCCGAACGCCACAGACCTGCTTGGCCGGCACGTGGACACGGATAACGCCCTGGTCCGGATCTTCCGGGTTGAGGGGCCTGCTGCTGGAGGCACTTCGAGCCCCACCGGTGCATCCACGGCTGAGCGCGGCGTGCTTATCGTGCGCCCAGGCCTGGGGGCGGACGGTGAAACGGTCGGATTCCTGGCAGCGGCCATCGAGTACCAGCCGTTGTTCGCACTTGTTCTCAGTGCGGCCGAACCCGCCAACGACCTTGCCCTGAGCCGTGGCCAACAGCGGGTGTTCCACCGCGGCAACGCCGCGGGCACGCCCGCGCTGGTGCGCGAGATCAGCCTGCTGGGTGCGCCGCTGCGCATCGAGCTGTGGCCCGTTCCTGCCAGCCCAGGCGCCGGCAATTTTGCCGGACTGCTTCTGTTCACCGGCCTGGCCACGGGCTTCCTGCTGGCCCTGTCGCTGCGCCTGGCGGTGATGGCCCGTGATCGGGCCATCCTGGCCGAAAGCAACGGCCGCGCACTTGGCGAACAGATCGTCCAGCGCGAGCGCGAGCGGCTTGCACTGGCCGACGTGGAGCGCGAGCTGGCGTCGGTGTTTGAAAGCATCAGCGACGGTTTCTATACCCTGAGCCACGATTGGCGCTTCATGCTGGTCAATCCGCGCGCCGAGCAGCTGCTCAACCGCCAACGCGGCGAGCTGGCCGGCCACTGCGTGTGGGACGCCTTCCCCGAGGCGCTGGGCAGCGAGATCGAAGTGCAGTTCCGCAAGGCGGCGGCCGAGCGCTGCCCGGTGGCGTTCGAGATCGAGTTCGCGCCGCTGGGGAGCTGGTTTTCCGCGCGCGCATTCCCGCATGCCAACGGCTTGGCGGTCTACTTCCGGGACATCAGCGAACGCAAGCGTGCCGACCTGGCTTTGGCGCGCGCGCAGGCCAGCGCCAGCCGCGCCCTGCGCCTGGCACACCTGGGTGCCTGGGAATACGATCTGGCCACGGGCGAGCCGCACTGGTCGCAGGAAGTGCTGCAGATGTTCGGCCTCACCGCCCAGGATGCGGCACGCGGCCCGCAGGCCCTGCTGGACCGGGTTGAATTCGACGACCGCGCCCGCGTGCGCGAAGCGTACCGGAGCCTGCGGGCCGGCGAAGGCGATATCGACATCGAGTACCGCATACTGCGACACGACGGCGACAGGCGTGCCGTGCGCGAGATCGGGACACTGGTGCGCGACGACCAGGGCCAGCCGAAATTCGCCGCGGGCGCGATGCAGGACATTACCGAAGGCAAACGGGCCGAGGACGCGCTGCGCGAACTGACGCGCCGCCTGGAGCAGTCCCTGGTGCTCAATCGGCTGGTGATGGACAACTCGCTGGACGTCATCTGCGCCATCGACGCCAACGGCCGCTTCAGCCAGGTCAGCGCCGCCAGCGCCGCCGTCTGGGGCTATCCGGCGAAAGAGCTGCTGGGAAGGCCGGTCGCCGACCTGGTCCATCCCGATGACCGCGCCGCCACCGCGCAGGCCATGGCCGATGTGCTGTCGGGTCGGTCAACCCTGGACTTCCGCAACCGCCATGTCACCCCGGACGGCCGGGTGGTCATCATGCAGTGGTCGCTGGTCTGGTCCGCGCGCGAGCGCCTGGTGTTCGCGGTCGCCCGCGATGCCACCGAGGCGGAACGGCAGTCGAAGGCGCTGCGCGAGGCCAGGGACAGCCTGCAGCGCGCCCAACAGGTGGCGCGCATGGGCGCCTGGCAGTTGGATCTTCCCTCGCATCACCTCACTCTGTCGGCCGAGGTGCACGACATCTTCCAGGTGGAAGAAAGCGAGTTGGGCGGCAACTTCGAGGCATTCGCCGCGCGCGCGCACCCGGACGACATCCCGGCCCTGGTGCTGGCGCAGGAAGCGGTGCTGGCCGGCGGCCCCGACCTGGACCTTGAGCATCGGATCATGCGGCCGGACGGAAGCATCGGCTACGTCCACGAGCGGGCCCGGCTGGTGCGCGACGAAAGCGGCACGCCGCGCCTGCTGGCCGGCAGCGTGCAGGACGTCACCGAGCGCAACCGCCAGGAGCGGCGCCTGCGGGAAAGCGAGCAGCGCATGCGCACCACGGTGGAAAGCGCGCTCGACAGCATCATCACCATGGACGAGCAGGGCAGCATCATCGAATTCAATGCGTCCGCCGAGCGGACCTTCGGGCACCGCCGCGAGGACGTGCTGGGCAGGAGGCTGTCGGACATCATCATCCCGCCTGAGCTGCGCGCTGGCCACGAGCAGGGGATGCTGCGATACCTGGCGACCGGCGAGGCGAGGGTGCTGGGAAAACGATTGGAGCTGCCGGCCATCCGCGCCGATGGCGAGCTGATCCAGGTGGAGTTGTCCACCACCGAAATCAAGTCCGAGCAGGGCCGTGCGTTCACCGCCTTCATCCGCGACATCACCCAGGCGAAGCTGGCGCGTCGGCTCGAGGCCAGGCAGCGGTCGGTGCTGGCCGGCATCGCCAGCCGCCGCCCGCTTCCCGAAACGCTGACCGCCATCGCCCGGCTGTTCGAGCTGCAATACCCCGGCGCGCTGTGCTCGGTGCTGCTGCTGGACCAGGACGGCGAGCGCGTACTCACCGGCGCCGCGCCCAGCCTGCCCGAGACCTTTACTCTGGGCGTGCACGGCCAGCGCATCGGCCCCAGGGCGGGCTCCTGCGGCACGGCCGCCTGGCGCGGCGAGCGCGTGGTGGTGACGGACATCGAAGCCGACCCCCTGTGGGAGGACTACCTGCCGCTGGCGCGCGCGCATGGCCTGCGGGCCTGCTGGTCCACGCCCGTGTTGTCGGTGGAGGGCAAGGTGCTGGCCACCTTCGCCACTTACTATCGACAGCCGCATTCGCCCAGCGAAGCAGAACTCGGCGTGGTGGACAGCCTGGTGGCGCTGGTGGCCATGGCGGTGGAGCAGGTGGCCGATTTCCAGCGAATCCAGCTCAGCGAGCAGCGCTTCCGTTCGCTCTTCGACGAACATCCCGACGCCGTCTACGCCATGGATCTCGAGGGCCGCTACACCGCCTATAACGGCCGCCTGAAAGCGACCGGCCGCACCATTGACCAGGTGCGCGGCGAAATGTTCGACGCCAACGTGGCGCCGGAGCAGCGCGAGGTGGTGCGGGCCCATTTCAATGCCGCGGTCCAAGGCCAGGCGCGCACCTACGAGGCCACCGCCGTGCTCGAGGGTGGCCTTCGCATGGACATGCGCGTGACCAACCTGCCGATCCTGGTGGACGGGCAGGTGACGGGCGTATTCGGCATTGCCCAGGACATCAGCCTGCTGCGCAAGCACCAGCGCGAACTGGCCGAGGCCCTCAATGCGGCGGAAGCCGGCAGCCTGCAGCTGCGCCGCCTGAGCGACTCGGCCATCGTGCTCAACCGCAACATCGGCGAGGGGGACATCTATCCCCTGTTGGCCGAGCTGGCGCGGGATATCCTCGGGGCGAACCAGGCGGTGGTCAGCGTTGGCCTGGGCGGAGCCGACCACCACATCCACGCGGTGTCGCTTTCGGACAAGTACGCGCAGTGGCGCGATTACGCCGCGCCGGCCGACAACAGCGGCATCTACGCCCTGGTGTCGCAGACCAACCAGCCTATGCGCCTGACCCAGGCCGAGCTGGAGGCGCATCCGCGCTGGCGCGGCTTTGGCGCGCAGGCCAAACATCATCCGCCCATGCGCGGCTGGCTGGCGGTGCCGCTGATGGACAGCGCGGGACGCAACATGGGCCTGCTGCAGCTGAGCGACAAGGTGCACGGCGAATTCACCCCGGACGACGAACTGGTGGCGATGCAGTTCGCGCAGATGGCGTCCATCGCCATCGAGCGCGCGCGCCTGATCCAGAGGCTCAGCGTGCGCGACCGGTTCTTCGAGCTGTCGGCCGAGATCTTCGTCATCTACAGCCCCGAGAAGCGGCGCTGGCTGCAGGTCAACCCGGTTTTCTGCCAGATCACCGGTTACACCGCCGAGGAGATGTGCAGTCGCGATTTCACCGACTTCATCCATGCCGACGACCATGCCGCCACCCTCGAGCGATCGGTGCGGCAGCAGGCCGGCGTCAACGTCCCCCACCATTTCGAAAACCGGTACCTCAGCAAGCGCGGCGACGTGCGCTGGATCGCATGGACGTCGGTGCCGGGCGACGATGGGCTGGTTTACGGCGTTGGCCGCGACATCACCGAGCGGCGGCGTGCTGAACTGGTGCTGCGCCAGACCCTGGCAGACCTCAACAACCGCAACCGTGAGCTGCAGGACTTTGCCTTCATCGCTTCGCACGACCTGCAGGAACCGCTGCGCAAGATCCGCGCCTTCTCCGACCGGCTGCAGCAGCGCTACGCCGCCTCCCTGGTCCCGGAGGCGCGCGATTACCTCGACCGCGCCGGACAGGCCGCCGCGCGCATGCAGACGCTGATCGACGACCTGCTGGCTTATTCCAGAGTGACGCGCGGCAAGCCGTTTGCCCCGGTGGACCTGGAGCAGGTGCTTTCGGGCGTGATGGGAGACCTTGAGGCCCGGCTCGACTCAAGCGGCGGCCGCATCGAGGCCAGCCCGCTGCCCACGATCGAGGGTGATCCGTCCCAACTGCGCCAGCTGCTGCAGAACCTGCTGTCGAACGCGCTCAAGTTCAGGTCCGCTGAGCGGGCGCCGGTGGTGACGGTGCGCGCCTGCGAGACCATTCTCGACGGCGCGCCCGCCTGGGAGCTGCGATTCGAGGACAATGGCATCGGCTTCGAGGCAAAGTACGCCGAAAGAATCTTCGGGCCTTTCCAGCGACTGCACGGCCGCCAGGACTATGAAGGGACCGGCATTGGCCTGGCCATCGTCAGGCGCATCGTCGAGCGCCATCGTGGCCAGATCCGGGCCGAAGGCCGGCCCGGCCACGGGGCTACGTTCATCCTGGTGTTGCCGGCGCGGCAGCCGGTGGAGCCCAGCGACGGCGCGCAGGGCGCCATCGGTTTACTGTAGGTGCAGCAAACTGGGGTAGATTGGTGGAAGGGCGCGCAGGTTCGAAAGGAGCCACGATTGATCACCATCCTGATGGCCGAGGACGATGCCGACGATCGGCTGATGACCCGTGAGGCTTTCCAGGAGTGCCGGCTGGGCAATCCGCTGCAGTTCGTGACCGACGGCGAGGAGCTGATGGATTACCTGAACCGCCGCGGGAAGTATGCCGACGAGGTCCTCTACCCGATGCCCGGCCTGATCCTGCTGGACCTGAACATGCCCCGCAAGGACGGCCGCGAGGCGCTGCGGGAAATCAAGTCCGACCCCGCGCTGCGCGAGATCCCCGTCGTCGTCCTCACCACCTCCAAAGCCGAGGAAGACGTGGCCACTTCGTATTGCGACGGCGCCAACTCTTTCATCACCAAGCCGGTCAGCTTCGCCGCACTGATCGAAGTCGTGCGCACCTTGGGCAAATACTGGCTGCAGATCGTCGATCTTCCTGCGCCAGGCCAGCCGCCGCGATGATCCACGTCGACCGTTTGAGCGTGCTGGTGGTGGACGACGACCAGGAAGATTTCCTGATCCTGCGCGACCTGCTGTCGGACTTCCCCCCCGGCCAGTTCACCCTGGACTGGGTGCCGACGCTTGCCCAGGGCATCGACGCGCTGCGTGCGGCCAGCCACGACGTCTATCTGGTGGATTACCTGCTGGGTCCCGACAATGGCCTGGACCTGGTGCGCCTGGCCGTGGCCGAGGGCAGCGCGCACCGGCCCGTGATCATGCTGACCGGGCACGGCAATGCCCAGGTGGACCGCGAAGCCCTGGACGCCGGTGCGGCCGACTACCTGGTCAAAGGCAGCATCGACGCTGAAAAGCTGGCGCGGTCCTTGCGCTATGCGGCCGAGCGTGCCCGCCACGTCGGCGAACTGGCGGAATCGCGCCAGCGCTATGAGCTGCTGTTCAACCGCAATCCTTTCGCCACCTGGGCATACGACGTCCAGACGCTGGGCTTCGTGATGGTCAACGACGCCATGGTGGCCGCCTACGGCTACAGCCGGGATGAGCTGGCGGGCATGACCATCCTCGACATCCGCACGCCATCGGAAGCGGTGCGGCTCCGGAACCGGTTGGCGCAGGGCGAGGGGCGGGACGGTTTCGCGGGCATCTGGCCGCACCTCACCAAGGATGGCCGCACCCTCTGGGCCGAGGTAACCAGCCACGGCCTCACCCTGGACGGGCGCGACTGCCGGCAAGTGATCACCAGCGACATCAGCGCCCGGCGCTCTGCCGAAGAGCGCCTGCAGCTTTTGCAGCGCGCGGTGGAGTCGAGCGTCAACGGCATCGTCATCACCGACCCGCGCCAGCCCGACAACCCGATCATCTACATCAACCCCGCCTTCGAAAACATGACCGGGTACAGCACGGCCGAGGCCGTGGGGCGCAACTGCCGCTTCCTGCAGGACGAAACCACCAGCCAGTCCGAACTGGCCATCCTGCGCATCGCACTTCGCGACGAGACCGACTGCAACGTCATCCTGTCCAATCGACGCAAGGACGGCAGCCATTTCCTGAACCACCTGTTTTTGTCGCCGGTGCTCGACGACGAGGGCAACCTCGTCAACTACGTCGGCGTCCAGAACGACATGACCGAGCGCCATCGCGTCGAGGCCGAGCTGGCCTATTCGTCCAGCCACGATCCGGTCACCGGCCTGCAGCGCTTCGCGGTGCTGGAAGCCACCCTGGCCGACCTGCTGGCGACAGAAGGCGCCGTGGTGTCCATGTTCTTCATCGACATCGACCGGTTCCACGCCGTCAACGAGTCCCTGGGCCATCTGATCGGCGACGAGGCGCTGCAGATCCTGGCCGAACGGCTTGGACCCGCGGTGGGCGGGCGCGGCTATCTTGCGCGGTTTGCGGGAGACGAGTTCGTCGCGGTCGCGCCGGGACTGGGCAGCCAGGAGGCCATGGACCTGGCCGAGAAGCTCCGCAGGGCGGTGGCCCAGCCGATCCAGGGCGACGGCTACAACCTGTTCCTCACCGCCAGCATCGGCATCAGCCGCTCACCCGGCCACGGCGAAAGCGCGATGGACCTGCTGCGCCGCGCCGAGGCCGCCATGACCCGCGCCAAGCGCCAGGGCCGCGACAGCAGCTGCGAGTTTTCAGTTGCGCAGATGCAGGAGCTCGAAGACCGCCTGCTGCTGGGCGCACGCCTGCGCAACGCCATCGCCCGCGGCGAGCTGAGCCTGCACTACCAGCCGCAGCTGGCCGCTGCCGACGAGCGCGTCACCGGTTTCGAAGCCCTGGTTCGCTGGAACAGCCCCGAGCTCGGTCCGGTGGCGCCGGGTCGCTTCATTCCCATCGCCGAATCCCTGGGCCTGATGCCGGAGGTGGGGCTGTGGGTTCTCAACGAGGCCTGCCGGCAGATCCGCGCCTGGTGCGACCAGGGGCGGACCGATTTCGTCGTTGCGGTGAACTTCGCGGCGCAGCAGCTGCAGCGGCCCGACATCGTCGACCAGGTGCGTGAGGCGCTGCATCGCCATGGCATACCGCCGCATATGCTGGAGATCGAGCTGACCGAGAGCTCGCTGATGGAGAACGTCGAGCGCGTGCAGGGCCGCCTGGCCGAGTTGAAGGCGCTGGGCGTGTCGCTGTCGCTGGACGACTTCGGCACCGGCTATTCCAGCCTGTCCTACCTGCGCCAGTTCTCGCTCGACAAGCTCAAGATCGACCGCAGCTTCGTCATGCACCTGCCCGACAACGCAGACGACGCCGTCATTGCCCGCACCATCGTCGCCATGGCGCACCAGCTGCGCATGCGGGTTGCCGCCGAAGGCGTGGAAACGGCGCTGCAGGCCGAGTTCCTGTGCACCATCGGCTGCGACGAGCTGCAGGGCTACCATTTCGGCCGCCCCATGCCGCCCGACGAGATCGACCGCAAGTTCCCCAAGGCCTAGGCCGGGCGCGGGTGGCGCCAGGCCGCCGGCGCGCCTATCCTGACCACCCCACTACGTCAGGACGCGCCCATGCGACGTCATCCGATGCTTCTTCCCCTCGCCGCAGCCCTCCTGGCCGGCCTTTTGTTGCCCACCGTCCAGGCCAGTCGCCCGGACGTGAGCCCGGCGGCCGTGGCCGAGATCCGCGCCCGCGCCGACGCGCCCCTGCTGCTGGACGTGCGCAGCCCGGAAGAATTCGCGGCCGGCCACGTGGCCGGTGCGGTGAACATCCCGCACGACCGCCTGGCTTCGCGCCTGCAGGAAGTCCAGGCCAGCGATCGCCCGTGGGTGCTGGTTTATTGCCGCAGCGGCAAGCGGGCCGACAGCGCCGAATCGGTGCTGGCCGAAGCCGGCTTCGAAGTACGCCAGATCAACGGCAGCTGGCTGCGCTGGGAGGCCGAGGGCCGGCCCGTCGAGATGCCGCGCGGCGTGGAGTCGGCGCAATGAGCCTGCATCCCCCGATTGCGCTGGTGGGCGCACCCACCGACATCGGCGCCGGCCATCGCGGCGCCTCGATGGGCCCCGAAGCGCTGCGCGTGGCTGGCCTGGCCGAGGCCCTGCGCGACCGCGGGCTGGAAGTGGTGGACACCGGCAACCTCGCCGGCCCGTTCAATCCCTGGCTTCCGCCCACCGACGGCTATCGCCATCTCGACCAGGTGGTGACATGGAACCGCCTGGTGATGGACGCCATGTATGAACAGCTTTCGCTGGGCCGGCTGCCGATCCTGCTGGGAGGCGACCACTGCCTGGGCGTGGGCAGCATCACCGCCGTGGCGCGCTGGTGCCGCGAACAGGGCAAGACGCTGCGCGTGCTCTGGCTGGACGCGCACGCCGACTTCAACACCAGCGACGTCACGCCCTCGGGCAATACCCACGGCATGCCCGTGGCCTGCCTGTGCGGCATCGGACCGCAGTCGCTGACGCACCTGGGCGGCGCGTCGCCGGCACTGATGCCCTCGCAGATCCGCCAGGTCGGCATCCGTTCGGTGGACCAGGGCGAGAAGCGCCTGATCCATGAACATGGCCTGGACGTGTACGACATGCGCTACATCGACGAGATCGGCATGAAGCGGGCGATGGAGGAAGCGCTGGAGGGCATCGACGCCAACACCCACGTCCACGTCAGCTTCGACGTGGACTTCCTCGACCCGGCGATCGCCCCCGGCGTGGGCACCACCGTGCCCGGCGGACCGAACTACCGCGAGGCGCAGCTGGTGATGGAAATGATTGCCGACACCGGCCGCGTGGGCTCCATCGACATCGTCGAACTCAACCCCGCCTTCGACGATCACAACCGCACCGGCCTGCTGGCGGTGGACCTGGTGGAAAGCCTGTTCGGCAAGTCCACGCTGATGCGCACCTGAGGCTTCCGGCCCCGGTTGACAGCCCCTTCGGCTGGCATAGACTCATATTTCAAATCCGAGGAGAGGCGTATGAACCGCAACAAGATCGTTCTGCTGGCCCTGTTCGCCGCGTTCGCCCTGTCGGGCTGCAACACCATTTCCGGTGTTGGCCAGGACGTGAAGAAGGCCGGCGAAGTCGTCGAGGAAACCGCTGAAGACTGCAAGGGCGGCTGCAAAGACTGATTCGCCCCCCGCTCCCGGGTGGGCCAGGCAGGGGCGGCGGGCCCCCCCCACCGGCCCCCCCCGGCGCCCCGCAAGCCTTTCCCCCCGGCTGCGCCCCCCACCCCTGCCCCCCCCGCAACCCACCCGGCGGGGCGTGCCCCCCCGCCCTGCCTGGCCCACCCGGGAGCGGGGGGCGAATCAGTCTTTGCAGCCGCCCTTGCAGT
>NZ_JAIBFH010000085.1 GCF_019459675.1 Arenimonas sp. | reverse complement strand
CAAATTTCCTGCGCACACTGTCAAAGATCTTCATCTCTTCCGGCGCGTTTCGCTGCCGAAGTGGCCGGGCATTTCGCCCAACCGAGCCGCACATTATAGGGCAATTTCCAAGGACGTCAACACCTCGTTGAAGCCTTTTTTGAATTTCCCCGCTGGTCAGTCCGGCCGTGGCCGGGACTAGCGGGGCGCGAACTCTATCCGGGCCCCGGTACCGAAAGCAAGCGTTGTCGCTTTTCCGCTGTAAACCGCAGGGTCGCCGGAGAAAACAGGGGCGGAACTGCGCGAAACCAGCTCCGGTCAGTCGGCGCTAGTGGCCCGGGCGGCGTCAAATCGACGCTCCGTCCAACCCAGGATTACCAGTACGCCCAGCGTCAGCGCGGTCGCACCCACCGCCAGCACGTGGCTGTGCAGGCCGGCCGCGATGCCGATCACGGCCACCATCAGCAGGGAAGCGGCCGTGGTGATACCGCTAACCACGCTGCCGCCGCTGTTCCGGAATATGGTGCCCGCGCCAAGGAAGCCCACGGCCGCCACCATGGCTTCAATCAGGCGGATGGGGTCCAGAGTGATCAACTCCCGATAGCCTTCTCCGGAGAAGCGCTGAGACAGCAGGTCGGTCAGGCCGACCAGCAGAGCGGCGGCGCCCGCCACCAGCATGTGGGTGCGGAATCCCGCGGGACGGTTTTTCATTTCGCGCTCGTAACCGATCGCGCCGCCCAGAAGCATCGCGTAGGCGGTGGTGGCGAGCACACCCAGCTGGGTTTGCCAATCCTGGATCAGGGTTTCCATGTCGGCGCTCCTGCGTCAGCCCGCGATGAGCTTTATCCGCGCGAAATTGCGCTTGCCAACCTGCAGCACGCCCTCGAAACCTGGCATGAACAGGCGCTGCGCGTCGTCGAACAGCTCCCCGTCCAGCCGCACGGCTTTTTCCTTCAGCTTGCGGCTGGCTTCGGAGTTGCTGGCCGCCAGTCCCGCAACCGCCAGCAGGGCGGCAATGCGCAGGCCCTCCGCCGGTACCGTCACCAGCGCCTGCGGCAGCAGGGACGTGTCGCCTTCGCCGCGAACCACGGCGTTCCAGCCGGCGATAGCCTTTTCCGCCTCGGCGGCGCCGTGGAAGCGCGCCGCCAGCTCGCGCGCCAGCCGCAGCTTGGCATCGCGTGGATTGAGCTGGCCCGAGGCGATGTCCTGCTTCATGCGCGCCATCTCGGCCAGAGAAACCTCGAAACTGAGCAGCTCGAACCAGCGCCACAGGAGCTCGTCGCCGATCTTGAGGGTCTTGGTGACGATGTCGATCGCCGGCTCGTTGATGCCGATGTAGTTGCCCAACGACTTGGACATCTTGTTGACGCCGTCCAGGCCCTCCAGAAGCGGCATGGTCAGCACGATCTGCGGCGGCTGGCCGAAATGTTCCTGCAGGCCGCGACCCATCAGCAGATTGAACTTCTGGTCGGTACCGCCCAGCTCGACGTCGGCCTTGAGCGCCACCGAGTCGTAGCCCTGAACCAGCGGATAGAGGAATTCATGGATGGCGATGGGCTGCTGGCCGGCATAGCGCTTGGCGAAGTCGTCGCGCTCGAGCATGCGCGCCACCGTGTGCTGCGCCGCCAGCTTGATCATGTCGACCGCCGACATCTGGCCGAACCATTCAGAGTTGAACCGCACCTCGGTGCGCGCCTTGTCCAGCACCTTGAACACCTGGTCGGCGTAGGTCTGGGCATTGGCCAGCACGTCATCGCGGGTCAGGGGCTTGCGGGTGACGTTCTTGCCGGTGGGGTCGCCGATCATCCCGGTGAAGTCACCGATCAGGAAGATCACCTGGTGCCCCAGGTCCTGGAATTGCCGCATCTTGTTGAGCAGCACCGTGTGGCCGATGTGCAGGTCGGGCGCAGTGGGGTCGAAACCGGCCTTGATGCGCAGCGGGCGGCCGAGCTTGAGCCGGGCCGCCAGCTCGTCGGGCTTGAGGATCTCTTCGGCGCCGCGGCCGATGATGTCGAGGGCTTGCTGCAGGTCTGACATGAATGAAAGAGCTTCCGGGTTCAGGGCCGCGGCCGGTACAGGCCGCTGGCGTTAACTTGAGGTTAATAGAAAGTTAATCCGCAACAAACAAAAAAGCCAGATGCGACAAGGGTTTGACGTATGTATTTCGCGCTGGTTATCGTACCGTGACTTAACCACCAGAGCGGGGACGCACCCTTGCCGCATCACGACGCCGCCCCCCTTGCCCGCTGGTCCCGTGAACATTGGGTGCTTGCTGGCCTCTGCGCCTCGCTTGGCGTCCTCGTAGTCACCATCATCCCCGGCTTCGCCAGCGCGATGCGCGGCCATGATGCCGCCGCCGACCGCACCACGCTCAGCCTGCCCCTGCCGCCGCTCGCCGGCAAGGCCGCCGCCGCGGTTGCCGGCAGCGCCTGGCAAGTGGTGCAGGTGCAGAGCGGCCAAACGCTGGGTGCCTTGTTCGAACAGATGGGCGTGCCCGCGTCCGTGATGCACCAGGTGCTGGAATTGCCGAGCGCCAAGACCCTGTCGCGCCTTCGGGCCGGCGCCGAGATCGCCTTCGACCTGGGCCAGGCCGGTGAACTGCGCGGCCTGCGCTTCGAACGCGATGAAGCCAGCCGCGTCGAACTGCAGGTTGCCGACGGCAAGTTCAAGGAAAAGATCATCGAGCGTCCGCTCGAGCGCCGCGTGATGGTCGCCAGCGGTGAAATCACCAGTTCGCTTTACGCCGCCGGCGCGAAGGCCGGCCTGAGCAACGCCGCCATCAACCAGATGGCCAACGCGTTCTCCTACGACATCGACTTCACCCAGGATCTTCGCAACGGCGACCACTTCCAGGTGGTTTACGAAGAACTGTGGCGCGACGGCGAGCGCCTGCGCAGCGGCGGCGTGGTGGCCGCCAGCTTCGTCAACCGCGGCAAGGAATACACCGCCCTGCGTTACACCCAGAACGGCAAGGACGAGTACTTCGACCTGGCCGGCCGGCCGCTGAAAAAGAGCTTCATGCGCATGCCGATCGAGTTCGCCCGCATCAGCTCCCGCTTCAACCCCAAGCGCAAGCATCCGGTGCTGGGCACCGTGCGCGCGCACAAGGGCGTGGATTACGCCGCCGCCACCGGCACGCCGATCATGGCGGCGGGCGAGGCGCGCGTAAGCTTCGTGGGCTGGCAGAACGGCTACGGCCGCACGGTGGTGCTCGACCACGGCCGTGGCTACACCACGCTGTACGGCCACATGTCGCGCTTCGGCAAGTACAAAACCGGCCAGCGCGTGGCGCAGGGCGCGGTGATCGGCTTCGTGGGCATGACCGGCCTGGCCAGCGGCCCCCACCTGCACTACGAATTCCGCGTCAACGGCGCCCACCGCGACCCGCTGACCGTCACCATGCCCAAGCCCGAACCGCTGACCGGCACGGCGCTGGCCCAGTTCCGCGCCGCCACCGCGCCGGCCATGGCGCAGCTCAAGCGCGTGGAAGGCGTGCGGCTCGCCGCGCGCTGAGCCATGCCGGCAGCTCCCTTCCAGCCCGCCGTTGACGGCGGGCTTTTTCTTGGCCTGATCTCCGGGACCAGCGTGGACGGCATCGACGCCGCGCTGGTGGCCTTCGATCCGGCGCCGCGGCTGGTGTTCGGCCGCACGTATGCGCTGGACGCGGCGCTGGCCCGCGAAGTGCTGCAGCGCTCGCAGGCCGACGCCAACACGTCACTCGACGAGATCGCGCGGCTGGACACGCGCCTGGGCCAGGCCTTCGCCCAGGCGGCGCTGGCGGCGCTGGCCGACGGCGGCGTCGCGGCTTCGCAGGTCGTCGCCATCGGCTCGCACGGCCAGACGCTGCGCCACGACCCGCGCGGCCCGGCGCCCTTCAGCCAGCAGTTGGGCGATGCGAACGTCATCGCCGAGCGCAC
>NZ_JAIBFH010000075.1 GCF_019459675.1 Arenimonas sp. | reverse complement strand
TAAAAACCGGGGGGGGGGGCCGTTTCCCGGGCGCCCCCGCCCTGCTCCCGATCGGAGTCTTCGAGCGAGGCTTCCATGAATACCGATCAAGCAAGATCCAGCCTGGGCCAGGTCGAGCGACTGATGTTCGAGCTTGTGCGTCACGGTACGGGCGACGCCGGCAAGGCGGCCGCCCACCATCTTTCCGCCGGCGGGGCGCGCGTGCGCGCCCGGCTGGCCCTGCACGCCGCAGATGCGCTTGGCAGGCCCGAATCCGAGGCCGTCGCCATCGCCGCCGCGTGCGAACTGCTGCACAACGCTTCCCTGGTCCACGACGACCTTCAGGACCGGGACGAACAGCGCCGCGGCCAAGCCGCGGTTTGGCGCAAGTACGGCGATGCCGTCGCCATTTGCGTGGGTGACCTGCTGCTGTCGGCCGCCTATGGCGCCCTGGGCACCGTGGGTGCCAGCGCCGCGTCGCTGTCGGTGCGAATGCACCGGCGCATCGCCGAAGTCATCCACGGCCAGTGTGCCGACCTCGCGCTGCAGGGCGGCGCCCTGACCAGCCTGGAAAACTACGAGCGCATCGCCAGCGCGAAATCGGCGCCGCTGCTGGTGCTTCCGCTGGAGCTGGCGCTGACGCTGGCGGGCCGGGAAGAGGCCGTTGCCGCCGCCACCCAGGCCGGTTCCCTGTTCGCCATCGGCTACCAGGTTGCGGACGACCTGGAAGACGCCCACCAGGACGCCATGCATCAGGAGCTGAACATTGTTTCCGTCCTGGCGGCCTCGGGCGAAGCCGAGCCGCACGAGCGCGCGCGCGACCTGGCGATCCGCCGCTTCCAGCAGTCGCATGCGGCGGCCGCCGCGCTGCCTTCCGGGTCGGGCGATCTGTTGGCCGCACAGGCCTCCCAGCGGATCGAGCGACTCAGCCATTCCCTGGCGCCGGCATGAGCCGGGTGGTCGTCATCGGCGGCGGCTTCGGCGGCATCGCCGCGGCGCTGCGGGCGCGGGCCAAGGGCCACGAGGTCACGCTGGTGGACCGGTGCCCCCGGCTGGGCGGACGGGCACAAGTGTTCGAAAAGGGCGGCTTCCGCCACGACGCGGGCCCCACCGTACTCACGGCGCCCTTCCTGTTTGAAGAGCTGTTCGCGCTGTTCGGCAAGCGCATCGCCGACTACGTGGACATCGTGCCGCTGGACCTTTGGTACCGGTTCCACTTCCCCGACGGCGACACGTTCGACTACGGCGGCGGCCTCGACAAGACCCTGGCCGAGATCACGCGGATCCACCCGCCTGATGCCGACGGCTACCGCGCGCTGCTGGAGCAGTCGCGCCGCATCTACGACGTCGGCTTCACCGAGTTGGCAGACGCGCCGTTCCACCGCTTCACTTTCATGCTCAAGCAGATCCCGCACCTGCTGCGCCTGGGCGCCTACCGTACGGTCTGGCAGATGGTGGCGCGCCACGTCAAACACGACAAGATCCGCCAGGCGTTCTCCATCCAGCCCCTGCTGGTGGGCGGCAATCCATTCGACACCACCAGCATCTACGGCCTGATCCACTTCCTGGAGCGCGCGCACGGCGTGCACTTCGCCATGGGCGGCACCGGCGCGCTGGTGGATGCGCTGGCGAAGCTGATGCTGGAACAGGGCATCACGATCAAGCTCGACACCACCGTGGAATCGATCGAGGTGGTGGGCAACGACATCACCGCCGTGGTGACCGGCGCCGGTGAACGCATCCCGGCCGACCACCTGGTGTCCAATGCCGACCCGGTGCATCTTTACAACAAGCTGCTCCCCCGGTCCGCCAGCAAGCGTTCGGCCAAGATCAAGGCCAGGCACTGCAAGCAGTCGATGGGGCTGTTCGTGCTGTACTTCGGCACCAGCCGCCAGTATCCCGGTGTCGCCCACCACACCATTTGGCTGGGACCACGCTACCGCGAGCTGCTTGAAGATATCTTCAAGCGCAAGGTGTTGGCCGAGGACTTCTCGATCTACCTGCACCGGCCCACGGCCACCGACCCGAGCTTTGCGCCGGAAGGCTGCGACAGTTTCTATGCGCTGGTGCCCGTGCCCAACCTGACGGCGGGCATCGACTGGGCCACCGAGGCGCCGAAACTGCGCGACCGGGTGGTGGCTGCGCTGGGCGCCACGCTGCTGCCGGGGTTGGCGGAAACCATCCGCGCCGATTTCTACATGACGCCCGAAGACTTCGAGTACCGGTACCTGTCGCCGGCCGGGGCGGGGTTTTCGATTGCACCCGTTTTTTCACAGTCGGCGTGGTTCCGGTTCCACAACCGCGGCGAAGGCCCGCGCAACCTGTACCTGGTGGGCGCCGGCAGCCACCCGGGCGCCGGACTGCCGGGCGTGCTGTGCTCGGCGAAAGTGGTTGACCGCCTGCTGCCGGCCGCCACCCGGACGGTCGCCCGGCAAGCGCTGGAAACGGCGCCTGCGTGAACGGCATCGCGCTGGCCCCGGCAAGCCAAGCTGGCACGGTGGAGGCCGCGCGCTCGGTGCTGCGCACGCACGGGCGAACCTTCCACCTGGCCAGCCGGCTGCTGGGCGCACGGCACGCTTCAGGCGCGGCGGTGCTGTACGGCTTCTGCCGGCACGTGGACGACCTGGCCGATGAGTCTGCCGACAGCCGCGGGGCCGTGGGCCCGCGGGGGAGGGGGGGGTTACGCCCGCGCCCCGGGCCCCCCCCCC
>NZ_JAIBFH010000072.1 GCF_019459675.1 Arenimonas sp. | reverse complement strand
GGTTGATTTATTACCATTAATAACGGGGTTGGCCGACTGCTGCGGGGGGCGGGTTTGGTCAGCATCATCCTATATGGTAGTTAAACGACCAGATAGTGCTAAAGCGGCCGTGGATGCCGGTGTAATCACGTCGGCCGGGGAGGCGCGGCCGCGTGGGTTGTTGGAGGCTGTTCGCGGCAGGCTGCGCGCCAATCACTACAGTATTCGTACTGAAACGGCTTATGTCGGGTGGATCTGGCGGTTTATCCGGGCCAACCAGATGCGGCATCCGCGTGAGCTGGGTGGGGCGGAGGTCGAGATGTTCCTCACCCATCTGGCGGTGCGTGGGAAGGTGGCGGCCAGCACACAGAACCAGGCGCTTTCGGCGCTGCTGTTTCTTTATCGGCAGGTGCTGGGGGTGGACCTGCCGTGGATGGAGAACGTGGTACGGGCGAAGCGGCCGCAGCGCTTGCCCACGGTGCTTACCGCGGCCGAGGTGCGGGCCCTGCTGGAGCTGATGCCGGCGCGCCCGCGGATGCTGGCGGCGCTGCTGTACGGCACGGGCATGCGGCTGATGGAGGGCCTGCGGCTGCGCGTGAAGGACGTGGACTTCGCGCGCCGGGAAATCGTGGTGCGGGATGGCAAGGGTGGCAAGGACCGGCGCACGATGCTGCCCGACACCCTGGTTCCCGGCCTGCGCGACGCCCTGGCCCATGCGCTGCGGCTGCACGCCGCCGACCTGTCGGAAGGCCACGGACGGGTCTGGCTGCCCCATGCCCTGTCGCGCAAATATCCCAATGCCGCGGTCGAACCGGCGTGGCAATACCTTTTTCCTGCCGATGCGCTGTCGAACGACCCCCGCGATGGAACGACGCGCCGGCATCACGTGGGCGACGAAGCGCTGTCGCGGCACCTCAAGCAGGCGGCGCTGCGGCTGCGCCTGGGCAAGCCGGTCAGTGCGCACACGCTGCGCCACAGTTTCGCCACCCATTTGCTGGAGTCAGGCTACGACATCCGCACGGTGCAGGCGCTGCTGGGCCACAAGGACGTGGCCACCACGCAGATCTACACCCATGTACTGGGTCGCGGCGCCAGCGCGGTGCGCAGCCCGCTGGACGCGGCGCCCTGAGGCAGCCGGCAGGCCCGCGCACCCCGCCCGGCCCACCGGCGCCGCGCGCCGCCAACGGCCGCGCGCAAGGCGCCGCTATACTCGCCCAACACCCTACTACCACCGCCCAGGACCCCCGACATGGCCGACGAACGCATCGAATGGACCGGCACGCCCTCGCAGCTGCAGAACCTCGGCTGGTTCATCGCCTGCGTGCTGCTGGTGCCGATCCCGTGGGCGATCTGGCGCTGGCTGGTAACCCGCAACACCGTGTACACGCTCACCGACCAGCGGCTGAGCATCCGCCGGGGCGTGTTCACCCGCGTCACCGAAGACCTGGAGCTTTACCGCGTGCGCGACACGCGCCTGGAACAAACCTTCTTCGAAAGGATGTTCGGCCTGGGCGAAGTGATCCTGTTTACTTCGGACGCGTCCACGCCCGAGATCCACCTGCCTTGGTTGAAGAACGCCGAAGCCCTGCGCCAGTCCGTTCGCCGGCTGTCGGAGGCGCGGCGCGACGCCAAGCGCGTGCGCACGCTGGAGTCAGGCAGCGGCGGCTTCGACGACGCCGGTGGTCACGACGCGCTGCACTGAGCGCCTAAAGCGCCGGACCGCTTTCCAGCACTTCCTGCAGCACCCAGCGCCGCGACGGGGCGTCGGCGGGCGGGTTGGCCACGGTCACTTCGCGCACGCGAATCACGTACTCGGTGCCCGACTGCCAGGTGAAGCCCTCGATATCGCCATGGTGCAGGGTCCAGGCTGCGCCGGGCTGGGTGCGCACCTGCAGGCACAGCGTGGGCGCCACGCCGGTGCACGGCGCGCGCTGGCCGGCAACGTTGACGATGATCTCGCGCTCTTCGCCCTGCGCCGGCGCAACGACCTGCGGCTGGCTGCCGGCCGCAGGCGTCAGCACGGTGGAAGAAGTAGTGGCGCAGCCCGCCGCGGCCAACACCAGGGCGGCAGACATCGCGATGCGGTACGGGGACATGGCTCACTCCGGCAGGGCAGGCTTCGAGTCTAGCGCCACCGGCACGGATGCGTCAGGCCATGCCCGCACGCGATACGCGATGCAATCCCTTGGCTCAGCGCCGGCGCAGCGCAATGCGGTCGGCGGGGAACGTCGCCAGGTCGCCGCCGCCGTCGCGGCGCGGCGCACCGGGTGCGGGCCCCCAGGCCTGGGCGGTGATCACTTCCCAGGTGCTGGGCAGCACGCCCTGGCTACGCAAAGGTTCGTAAGCCGCGGTGACGCGCTGCAGCCGTGCGCGACCCCCCAGCCCGCGGCGGCGGTCGCTGCGCGCGTCGCCGGCGCCAATGGCGCGCAGCTCGCGCATCAGCGCGCGCAGGTCCGGATAGGTCAGCGTGAAGCAGTCACGCTCCAGCACCGGGTCCTTGAAGCCGGCGGCCAGCATCGCGTCGCCCACCTGCTGGATGGCCGCGAACGGCGACAGCGGCGGCGTTTCGCCCACGGCCTGGTAGGCATTGCGCAGTTCAAGCAGCGTGTCGGGCCCGAACGTGGTGAACAGCAGCAGGCCGTCGGGCCGCAGCACGCGCCGGAATTCCGCCAGCACGGCCGGCAGGTTGTCGATCCACTGCAGGCACAGGCTGGAAAAGATCACGTCGGTGCACTGGTCGGCCAGGGGCAGCTGCGACACGTCGGCGCAGACGCGCTTCACCGGGCGCCAGAAGCGCGTGTGGGCGGGCACTTCGCGCAGCATCGGCAGGGCGGCGTCCAGGGCAATCACCTCGGCGCGCGGAAAGCGCTTTTTCATCGCACCGGCGGCGCGACCCGGGCCGCTGCCCAGGTCCAGCACGCGCAGCGGCACCCGGTCTTCCAGGTAATCCAGCTGTTCGAGCAGCCTGGCCTCCACTTCGCGCTGCAGTGCGGCCACCGCCGCGTAATGGGGCGCAGCGCGGCCGAAGGCGCGGCGCAGCTGGCGGCGGTCGAACAGGTCGCTCACGGCGGGCAGGTGCTGGCGAAGCCGAACACCGCGCCGGCCACTTCGTCGGCGTGGGTGAGGAAGGGCGCATGGCCGCCGCTCTGGACGCAGTGGAAGGTGGCGCCGGGCGCCAGGGCGGCGGCGGCCTGCATGGCGTCGGGCGACACCAGCCGGTCGCGGTGACCGGCCAGCCACAGGCTGGGCATGGCCAGCGTGGGCAGGGCGCCGCGCAGGTCGGTGTTTTCCAGCAGGCCCAGGCCATCGCGCAGCACGTCGGCGGCCGGTTCGCCGTGCGCGAACACTTCGCCGCGCAGCAGCCGCAGCTCTTCGCGCACGCGGTCCGAACCCTGCGCCTCAAGCATCAGGAAGCGGTCGAGCGTGCCGGGGTAGTCGTTGCCAAGCGCCTGGGCGAAATCC
The DNA here is from genome assembly GCF_019459675.1 of Arenimonas sp. Classification (GTDB taxonomy): domain Bacteria; phylum Pseudomonadota; class Gammaproteobacteria; order Xanthomonadales; family Xanthomonadaceae; genus Arenimonas. The sequence goes on along the minus strand of NZ_JAIBFH010000072.1, from coordinate 734 downwards.
CGGAACACCGACGCGTCCATGCCCTGCGGCCAGTCGTGGCCGCTGACGAAACGCGGGCCGGCGGCCAGCATCACCAGGGCGCGCACCTGCGCCGGTTGCGTGGCGGCGGCCTGCAGCGCCACCAGCCCGCCCAGCGACCAGCCCAGCCACAGTGCGCGTTCGGGCACCGCCGCCAACACCTGCGCCGCGGCGTTTTCCAGCGTCAGCGGCAGACCGGCGCCGGCGCTGCGGCCGTGGCCCGGCAGATCAATCAGGTGCACGGTGAAATCCGCCGCCAGCCTTTCCACCAGCGGCGCGAAAATACCCGAATGCATGGCCCAGCCATGCAGCAGCACCAGGGCCGGGCCCTGGCCGCGCACTTCATGGAACAGGCTCATGCCGGAGTGGGCTCGGGCGCGGCCTTGAGTGCTTCGGCCAGCGCGGCCAGCAGCCCGTCCACGTCGCGTTCGCCGTGGTCCACGCTCAGCGTGATGCGCAGGCGCGCCTGGTCGACGGGCACCGTGGGTGGGCGGATGGCCGTCACCAGGTAGCCGGCGGCTTCAAGGGATTGGGACACGGCCAGCGCGCGGGCGTTGTCGCCCAGCACCATCGGCTGGATCGGCGTGAACGATTCATGCAGCGGCAGGCCCAGGGCCGACGCGCCGCGGCGAAACCGCGCCCCCAGGGAGGGCCGCATAGCCCGCCGCCCGGGTTAGCGTCGGTTAAGGCGCCGGCTGGCGCGCATGGCGGCCGCC
>NZ_JAIBFH010000061.1 GCF_019459675.1 Arenimonas sp. | reverse complement strand
GGCGGCAAGCTCGAGCCGGACGAGGACGTGTTGGCGGGCATGCGCCGGGAAATTCACGAAGAGGCGGGCATCCACTGTTTATCGACCCAGCTTCGCGGCACCATCAGCTGGCCGGGGTTCGGCAAGCAGGGCGAGGACTGGCTGGGCTTCATTTTCCTGGTGACGTCGTTCGAGGGTGAGCCGCCGGCGCGCAACGACGAGGGGGACCTGGCCTGGGTCGCACTGGACGATCTGGCCGCCCTGCCGCTGTGGGAAGGGGACCGCCATTTCCTGCCCCTGGTGTTCGACGGTGACCCACGGCCGTTCCACGGCGTGATGCCCTACCGGGACGGGGCCATGCAGTCCTGGCGCTATTCCCGCTGATTTGGCTCAAGTTCGCTTAAAATACCGCATCAGCAGGCTAAACGGATTCAATCCAGCGATTGAAACGGCGGCACCAAAACCCGGAATAACCGAATTTTCACGCCGTGGAACGTATGATCCACGGGCTGGAAGCTGAGTTCCCGGGCTTTCCACCGTTATCCGTTCGCCTTTGCGATCGTCCGCCCCGCACTGCCGGGGCCCTCCGCCGCCTGGCTTGGGCAGCGGGACGACCGCTCTGCCCATCCCTTACGCCAAGGAGCGCCGCATGACCGATACCACCAACAGCATCTCGGACCTGATTGACATCAGCGAAGACGGAATGGCGTTCTACGAAGAAGCGGCGCAGAAAGTAAAAGACAAGAAACTCAGCACGCTGTTCAGCCGCTTGGCCAAGGCCAAGTCGGATTTCGCGCAGGAGCTGTCTGGCGAGGTCAAGCCGGTGGCCGGCGGCAAGAAGAAGACGGCCAAGAAGGCCGACGGTCCGCTGTTCGAGCTGAGCAAGGCCTACGCCGGCCTGCTCAAGCAGTGGCCCGAGTCCAGCGCCGAGCGCTTCACCCGGATGGCCGAGGTCGAGGGCCAGCTGCAGGTGACGTTCCAGAAGGTCGTGCTCGACCGTGACCACAGCTTCGTGGTGCGCGTCCTGGCCAAGCAGTACGTCAGCAAGGCCGAGGTCCTGAACAAGGAGCTCCGCGCCTGCCAGCGCGCCGCCTGAACCAAGCTGCCGCGCTGAGGCGCACGCACAAAAAACCTCCCGGGTCGCCCCGGGAGGTTTTTTTTGGTCCGGGGTTTGCCGGCGGCTTACTTGCTGCCGCCGATCGGATTGTCCAAGCCACGGCGAAGCAGCAGCGGGCCCACTTCCGGGTCACGACCGCGGAAATCGCGGAACAGCTGCATGGCGTCCACGCTGCCGCCGCGCGAAAGCAGGGTCTGGCGGAAATGATCGCCGTTCTCGCGCTTCAGGCCACCGTTCTCCTTGAACCACTCCACCGACTCGGCGTCGAGCACTTCGCTCCACAGGTAAGCGTAATAGCCGGCCGAATAGCCGACCATGATGTGGGAGAAGTAGGTGCTGCGATAGCGCGGCGGCACCGGGGCATAGTCCAGGCCCGCCTGCTTCAGCGCCTGGGCCTCGAAGGCCAGGGTATCGGCCGGGACCTGGTCGGCCTTGAGCTGGTGCCAGCTCTGGTCGAGCATGGCCGCGGCGAGGTATTCGGTGGTGGCATGGCCCTGGCCGAACTGCTCGGTGGCCATCACTTTGTCCAGCAGCGCCTGCGGGATGGGCTCGCCCGTCTCGTGGTGCTTGGCGTAGTTGGCCAGGATGGTCGGGTCGGTCGCCCACATCTCGTTCACCTGCGACGGGTATTCGACGAAGTCGCGCGGCACGCTGGTGCCCGAGAACATCGGGTACTTCACGTTCGAGAACAGCCCGTGCAGGGCATGGCCGAACTCATGGAACATGGTGGTGACCTCGTCGAAGGTCATCAGCGTGGGCTGGCCGTCGGACGGCTTGGGGATGTTCTGGTGGTTGGCCACCACGGGCGAGGTGCCGGTGAGGCCATTCTGCGCCACGTAGGCATTCATCCAGGCGCCGCCGCGCTTGTTCGAGCGGGCGTAGAAGTCACCGATGAACAGGCCCAGGGGCTTGCCGTCGGACTCGAACACTTCCCACACGCGAACGTCGCTGCGGTAGGTGGGCAGGTCCTTGCGCTCCTTGAACTCCAGGCCATAGAGCTGGTTGGCGGCGAAGAACACGCCGTTCACCAGCACGTTGTCGAGCTCGAAGTACGGGCGCAGCTGCGATTCGTCGAAATCGTACTTCTGCTTGCGCACCTTCTCGGCGTAGAACGCCCAGTCGGCGGCCTCTAGCTGGAAGCCACCGCCTTCGGCGTCGATGATCGCCTGCATGTCGGCCGCCTCCCGGCGCGCGTTGGCGACGGCGGCCGGCGCGAGGTCGGAAAGGAGCTTGTTGACGGCGCCGACGGTCTTGGCGGTTTCGTCTTCCAGCACGTAGGCGGCGTGGGTTTCATAGCCCAGCATGGCGGCGCGCTCGGCGCGCAGCTTGGCCACGCGGGCCACGATGTCCCGGTTGTCGAACTCGCCGCCGCGGCCGCCGCGCGTGAGCGAGGCCTCCATGATCTTCTTGCGCAGATCCCGGTTGGTCAGGTTGGTCAGCGGCGGCTGGCCGCTGGTGTTCTGCAGCGCCAGCAGGTACTGGCCTTCGTTGCCGGCGGCCTTGGCGGCTTCGGCGGCAGCCGTGATGGCTTCCGCCGGCAGGCCGTCGAGCTCGGCGACGTCGGTCACCGTAACGCCCGAAGCGTTCACTTCCTTGAGCACGTTCTGGCTGAACGTGGTCGCCAGCGTGGCCAGCTCAGAGTTCATCGCCTTGAGCGTTTCCTTGTCGGCGTCCGACAGGTTCGCACCGGCGCGCACGAAATCGGTGTGGTAGCGCTCGAGCAGGCGCAGCGACTCGGCGTCCAGGCCCAGCTGGTCGCGCCCGTCGTAGAGCTGCTTGATACGGGCGAACAGCTTGCCGTCCAGCAGGATGGCGTCCTGGTGGGCGGAGAACTTGGGCGCCATGTCGGCCTGCACGGCCTGCATGACCGGGTTGGTGTTGGCGCCGGCCAGGTTTCCGAACACCGCGGCGGTGCGGGTGAGCAGGGCGCCGGTTTTTTCCAGGGCCACGATGGTGTTCTCGAACGTCGCGGCCTCGCTGCTGCCGGCAATCGCGTCCACTTCGGCGCGCTGCTCGCTCATGCCGCGCTCAAGCGCGGGCGCGTAATGCTCGTCCTTGATCTTGTCGAACTCGGGCATCTGGTAGGGCAGGGCGCTGACGGCGAAGAACGGATTCGCGCTGGCCTCGGCCGGCGCGGCGGCCGGTGCGGCGGCCGGTGCGGCGGCCTGGTCGGTCGCCGGCGCCTGGGGCGCTTCGGTCTTGCTGCAGGCGGTGATGGAAAGGCCGAGCGCAGCGGCGAGCGCGAGGGTCAAACGATGGGTTTTCATGCGGATTCCTTGCTGGTTTCGAGCCCGTCGAGGTGCGGGGGTGAGGTCGCCTGAAAGGGTACCGCACCCGGCGCGCCGTATCCCCATGACCAATGGCAGGGGGGCCATGCGCGGTTTGCGCTAGTCTGTCGAAACCCACCCGGAGCCCGCGACCATGACCACTGCCTACGACTTCAGCGCCCGCGACATTGACGGCCAGGAAACCTCCCTGGCGGCCTACAAGGGCAAGGCCCTGCTGGTGGTCAACACCGCCTCCAAATGTGGCTTCACGCCCCAGTACACGGGCCTGGAGAAGCTTTCGCAGGACTTCAAGGACCAGGGCCTGGTGGTGCTGGGCTTCCCCTGCGACCAGTTCGGCCACCAGGAGCCGGGTGATGAAGCGGAGATCAAGAATTTCTGCTCCCTCACCTACGACGTCAGCTTCCCCATGTTCGCCAAGGTGAACGTCAACGGACCCCAGGCCCACCCGCTGTTCCAGTGGCTCAAGGCCGAGAAGACGGGCCTGCTGGGCATGGAGGGCATCAAGTGGAACTTCACCAAGTTCCTGGTCGGCCCGGACGGCACCGTGCTCAAGCGCTACGCGCCGACCGACACGCCCGAGAAGATCGGCAAGGACATCAAGAAGCTGCTGGGCTGAAAACCCGCCTCACGTGCCGGCCGGCTTGGCCAGCGCTTCGGGGGGCAGCAGCGCCAGGATCTCGTCGATCAACTGCTTGAACACCTTTTCCGAATACCCCAGGTGGGTGTGGGCGATACGGCCGTCGCGGTCGATGATGAACATGTTGGGCAGGGCCCTCACGCCGTAGAGTTTGCCGACCTTGCCCCGGTCACGCACCCAGGTGAGGTCCACGCCCGGGTTCTCCTTGACCACGCTGTTGAACAGCCTGGGGCTTTCGTTGAGGTTGACCGCGATCACTTCCATGTAGTCGCGCCCCACCGTCTTCTGGACCTGGCCCAGCATGGGCAGCTCCTTGCGGCAGGGGCCGCACCAGGAGGCCCAGAACGTCACGATGACCACCTTGCCGCGGTGCTGGCTGATGCTTACCGGCTGGCCCTGGCGGTCCGTGCCCAGGCTGTCGGGCGGAATCTCGCCGACCTGCGGCTGGGGCGCCGTGGCCTTGGCCGGTTGGGCGCTGGCAAGCGCCGGGAGCATCAAGAGCAACAGCGCGCAGACGCGCAGCCAAGCCAAGGAAGGATGGGGCATGCGGGAGACCTCGCGGGGGGAGGGGTCGAGCATAGTCAGCTGCCCGGCGACCTGTCACCCACGACGCTACTTCTCGACGAAGGCACGCTCGAACACGTACTCGCCGGCGGTGCCGATGCGCGGCGCGGCCTGGAAGCCGCGGCCGTCCAGGATGGCGCGGAAGTCGGCCAGCATCTGCGGGCTGCCGCAGATCATCGCCCGGTCGCGGGCCGGATCCAGGCCGTCCAGACCCAGGTCGGCCATCATCCGGCCGCTGTCCATCAGGGCGGTGAGCCGGCCCTAATGGCGGATGGCTTCACGGCTCACGGCCGGGTAATACAGCAGCTGGCGGGAAATCAGCTCGCCCAGGTGCTCGTGCCGCGGCAGCTCGTTGACGATGTAGTCGTGGTAGGCCAGGTCGCCGGTTTCGCGCACGCCGTGCGTCAGGATGACCTTCTCAAAGCGCTCGTAGACGTCCGGGTCCTTGATCACGCCCAGGAAGGGGGCCAGGCCCGTGCCGGTGGCCAGCAGGTAGAGGTTGCGCCCGGGGTGCAGGTCGCTGATCAGCAGGGTTCCGGTGGGCTTGCGGCTCACCAGCAGGTCGTCTCCGGGCTGGATGTGCTGGAGCCGGGAGGTCAGCGGGCCGTTGGGCACCTTGATGCTGAAGAACTCCAGGTGCTCTTCCCAGTTGGCGCTGGCGATGGAGTAGGCCCGCATCAGGGGCCGGCCCTCGACCTCCAGCCCGATCATCACGAACTGCCCGTTGTCGAAGCGCAGGCCGTCGTCCCGGGTGGTGGTGAAGCTGAAATAGTCCTCATTCCAGTGCCTGACGGTGAGCACGCGCTCGGTGGCGAAGACGGACATGCGGGGTGGCGCCTGGGGGAGGGTCTGGGGACCCCTGATTCTACGCCATTCGCTTTCTGGCCAAGAAGCGAGTATGTTCGGCGTACTACGGTTAGCCCAAGCGGGTCAATCGTGGTTACCTATCATTTTGTTACAACAAGGATTAGAGATATGTCGGATCGTCAGACTGGAACCGTGAAGTGGTTCAACGACGCCAAGGGCTTTGGCTTCATCACCCCGGAAAGCGGCGAGGACGTGTTTGTCCACTTCCGTTCCATCCAGGGCACCGGCTTCAAGTCCCTGCAGGAAGGCCAGAAGGTCTCCTTCAAGGTCGTGAAAGGCCAGAAGGGCATGCAGGCGGATGAAGTGCAGCCGATGTAAGGTTGCCTGCCGCCAGGCAGCTTAGAATCAGCCCCGGTCGGCAACGACCGGGGTTTTTTCTTGTCCCGCCCCGGGCGGTCGGCGCCTCCCGCATTTGCGCGGGCGGGGCGCTTGGCCTAGCCTATGGGCCCTTTTCCAGCCTTCGGATTCGTCCGCCAGGCCTATCTCCACAAGGATTCCCATGCAGATCGCCGAGCGCACCGTCGCGTCGTTCAATTACACCCTCACCAATGACGCCGGTACGGTGATCGACTCGTCCAGCGGCACCGACCCCCTGACCTACCTGCACGGCGTGGGCAACATCGTGCCCGGCCTGGAAAAGGCGATGGAAGGTCGCTCGGCCGGGGACAAGTTCGACGTCAAGGTGTCGCCGGAAGACGGCTACGGCACCCCCAACGAGATGCTGATCCAGGTCGTGCCGCGCGAAGCCTTCCAGGGCGTGGACGACATCGAGGTGGGCATGCAGTTCCAGGCCCAGACGCCGCAGGGCGCCATTTCCGTGGCCGTCGCCAAGATCGAAGACGGCATGGTCACCGTCGACGGCAATCATCCGCTGGCCGGCCAGAACCTCAACTTCGCCATCGAAGTGGTTGATGTGCGCGCGGCCTCGGAAGAGGAAGTGAGGCACGGCCACGTGCACGGCGCCGGCGGCCACAACCACTGAACGCCACCGGCCAGCGCGGTCGCATGATCGAGTCGGACGACGACCTGCGGGCGCTGCTTGCCCGCACCCGCCGGATTGCCGTGCTCGGTATCAAGACGGTTACCCAGCGCGGCCAGCCCGCGATCGAGGTGCCTCGCTACCTGGACCGCGTCGGCTTCGATCTGGTGCCGGTGCCGGTGTACTACCCGGAAGTGGAGGCGATCCTGGGTCGTCCGGTCTTCCGTCGTCTCGTGGACGTGCCGGGCGACATCGACCTGGTCAACGTGTTCCGCAAGCCGGCCGACCTGGCGGGCCACCTCGACGACCTGCTGGCCAAGCGTCCCGCCGCGGTGTGGCTGCAGACGGGCATCCGCAGCGACGCCTTCGCCGAGGCACTGATGGCGGCAGGCATCGATGTGGTGCAGGACCGCTGCCTGATGGTGGAACACCGGCGCCTGGGCGCCGCCTGAGGGCCTCAGCCCGGTGGACGTGGCCTGCCGCGCCGGAACGGCATGAGGTGCTGCTGCACGATTCCTTCCGGTACCGACGCCGGATCCAGCACGCCGTAATCGTCTGGCCAACGGCCGTCGCGCGGCAGCCGGAAGGTGCCCATCAGCATATCCACCAGCGGCAGGTGGATGGCGTAGTTGGCGTCCACCCAGTCGGGTGATCGGGCGTGGTGCCAGTGGTGGTAGCGCGGCAGCACCAGTACGTATTCCAGCCAGCCAAAGCGCAGCCCCAGGTTGGCGTGCGCCAGCACCGCCTGCACGCCCACCAGGATGACGTAGGCGCTGATGGCCGCCTGGGAGAAGCCCAGCACCACCAGCGGCAGCAGCACCATCCCGCGCGTGAGCACGATCTCCACCAGGTGCATCCGCGAGCCCGCCAGCCAGTCCATATGCCGGCTGCTGTGGTGGACGCTGTGGAATCGCCACAGCCATCCCCAGCGGTGGTAGCTGCGGTGCACGAGGGCCTGCGCTAGGTCGGCGAAGAACACTGCCAGCACGAACTGCAGCCACACCGGCAAGGACTGGATGGCGGACTGCAGGGCCGGGAACGCCACCAGCGCCGCCACCTGGGTGGTCCAGGCCGTCACCAGGAACAGGATCAACTGCACCAGCACGTGGCTGGCGAAAAAGTAGGCGACATCCGTGCGCCAGCCCGGCCGCAGCGGGGACTGGCGAATCCTGCCGAAGGCCTGTTCGAGGGGAATGAACACCAGCGCCGAGAACAGCAGCGACACCACGAACCAGTCCAGGCCCAGTGACCAGGGCGTGCGGCCAATCTCATCAAACGGCACGCCGGCACCGCCCAGCAGCACCGCGACGGTGGCGGTGCCTACGCCAAACAGGGCCACGCGCCGATTCCGGCCGCGCAGCACCGCCAGGGTGCCGAGCACGAACGCCGCCACCAGCCCCGCAAGCAGCAGGTGGCGCGCGAATGCTTCTGAATACACCGCCCGGAAATCCCGGCTGGTGAGCTGCTCGGGGAAATGGAAGCAAAGCACGGCCACCAGGCTCAGTGAGCCCAGCCACGCGGAAAGATGCGCTAACCACGACAGACGCTGTGTACCCATAGGCGGATAAACCCGAGGTTTTCGCGACAATAGCGCGATAACGGCAGCACGCAAGCGGGCGCAAGGGGCTAAACTAAGGCTCCCCCCGCAAGCGTGCTGCCCCCGTGCTCGAGCTTCCTCCCGATATCCATCTCAAGTTCGAGGACCGCCTCGATTACCTGTTCGCCGAGGTCACCGGTCCCCGGGACAGCCGGGACATTTCCACCGCCTACTGGCAGCGCATCGCCGAGCAGTGCGGTATCCGCAAGACGCGCAAACTGATGGTGGTCGAGAACCTGGGCGACTTCGACGGTGAGCGCAACATGGCGAACATGGTGGACGCCATCATCGCCATGGGCATGGATCGCCTGAAGGTGGCCTTCGTGATCGGCCGCGTCGAGGAGATGGCGCGGCTGGAGCACGGCGAGATCCTGGCCATCGAACGCGGCGCCAACGGGCGCGTGTTCGAAAGCACCTCGCTCGCCGAGCGCTGGCTCCGGCACGGCGGCGAATAGCCTTCAGGGAAAGCGCGTAGCCTTCAGGCCAGGCGCACCCGCACCTCGACGCCGTTGAGCGCTGCATTGCCCGAGGGCAGGTCCAGCGCCGCGGCATCGGTGAGGTCGTTGTAGCTCGGTCCCACCACCGCACTGGCGCGGGACTGCCGGGTGCCCGCGCGGTCGTGGCCGAAGCCGTGCGGAAGACAGGCCACGCCGGGCATCAACGTGTCGCTGCCGCGGACTTCCACCTCGATCGAACCCACGCTGGAAGAGACAGCCACGCGGGCGCCATCGCCGATTCCGCGGCTCGCCAGGTCGTCGGGGTGCATCAGCAGGTGGTGGCGGGTTTTTCCCTTCACCAGGCGCGGCGCGTTGTGCATCCAGGAGTTGTTGCTGCGCACATCACGCCTCCCGATCAGCCTCAGCGTGGTGTCGGACGCGGCCACCGCGGGCATCGCCAGGCGACGCAGCTCCTCGAGCATCAGCGGCGGGGCGCATTCGATGCAGCCACTGGCGGTTTCCAGACGCGCCAGCAGCGACGGCCGCAGCGGCCCCAGGTCGAGTCCGTGCGGCGCCTGTGACAGCTGTTCCACCGTGATGCCCGAACCGCCGCGGGCCAGGCCCATGCCGATCATCGCCAGCGGCGGCGGTAGGTCCCGCACCGGCTTGCCGGACGCGGCCGCGTAGGCGGCGGCGATGCCGTTGATGATTTCCCAGTCGGCGCGCTCGTCATTCCCGCGTTCGCGCAGGGGCAGGCTGAGCTTGGCGACCCGGCGCACCGCGAACGAGTTGAAGTGCACGTCGTAGTGCGGCTGCGTGAGCGGCGAGGCCGGCGGCAGGATCAGGTCGGCATGGCGGGTGGTTTCGTTGAGGTAGATGTCGATCGACACCATGAAGTCCAGCGAGGACAGTGCCTTGTCCAGTCCACGGCCGTCCGGCGTGGAAAGCACGGGGTTGCCCGCGCAGGTCAGCAGGGCGCGCACCTGGCCTTCGCCCGGCGTGAGGATTTCCTCGGCCAGCACCGCCACCGGCAGCTCGCCGGAAAACTCCGGCAGCCCGCGCACGCGGCTGTGCCAGCGGCCGCGGTTGCCTGGCGACGTGCCCGGACCGGTCACGGGAAGCACGGCCTCGTTGGGCAGCGATCCGCCTTCCCGGTCGAGGTTGCCCGTGACGAGGTTCAGCAGTTGGATCAGCCATTGGCACAGCGTGCCCCAGGCCTGGGTGGACACGCCCATGCGGCCATAGGCCACGGCCGCCGGCGCAGCGCGGAACTCGGCGGCGATGCGGGCAAGGGTGGCGCGCGGGATACCCGTGAGCGCCTCCACATCGCGCGTGTCCACGGCCGCTACGGCGGCCAGCGCCAGGTCAAGTCCGCTGAGCTTGCCGGCGTAGGCTTCGGTGCGCGGCGCCCCCAGCGCCACCACTTCCTGCAGCAGCGCCACCAGGAACCAGGCGTCGCTGCCGGGCCGGATGAAAAGATGCTCGTTGGCGATGCCGGCTGTTTCGGTGCGGCGCGGATCCACCACCACCAGCTTGCCGCGCCCCGCCCCCCCCCC